>JAMOUF010000001.1 GCA_027068245.1 Campylobacterales bacterium
ATCAACCCCACCGCCAAAAGGATCGTAGCGGGCATTAAAAAGGTCAGCAATGGCTAAGATCAAACCGGTCAAATACAACTACAGCGGCATCAAGTTTACCATCAAGACACGCCCGGAATCGGGAAAACTCTATGTCGATTTTTACTTTGAGGGCAAGCGCATTAGAAGATCGACCGATATTTTAGCCTCCAAAGAGGGTATCGTGGAAGTCAAACGAGTGCTGATCCCGGACATTGCCGCATCGCTGCTGGATCATGTGGTACCGCCCTATGAAGATAAAGAGTGGATCCTTGACGAGTTGGCGCAGGAGTTTTTCATCCTCCAAAAATCCCAAATACGAAAACACACCTTGAAGCGAAACAAAGCGCACTACCAAAACCATGTGTTTCCCTATTTTGGATCCCGCCTGATCGATACTATCAAGCCCATCGAGCTGGAACGGTGGCAAAATGATTTGCTTCAAAAATATAAACCCTCCACGGTGCAAAAATTCCGCTCCATTCTCTACTCGATCTTTGATAAAGCCGTCGATAATGACATCATCGACAAAAACCCCTTGGAGAGGGTCTTGGCTCCAAAAGTAATGCCTAACTTGAAAAACCTTGAGGAAAACGCCGATCCTTTTAGTGAAGAGGAACTCAAAACCATCATCGAGAACGCCAACGGCTATATGAAAAACTTCATCCTCTTTATGTACGGCTGCGGAATGCGTCCGGGGGAAATCGTAGCTTTGCGCTGGGATGATATTGACTTTGAACGCAAAACGATCAATGTCACAAAAACAAGGATCCAAAACGAGGACGGGCGTACAAAAACCGACGCATCAACCAGGTACATCGACCTACTGCCGATAGCCGAAAATGCGCTTAGGGCGCAATATGAGCTTACTAAAGAGTATGAGCATATCTTTATCAGTTCACACAAAAAGCAATTTTACTCCCATGATGTCATTGGCGTAAATTTTCAAAGAATCCTCAAAAAGACTGGCATCAAAGCCAGACCTTTGTACAATATCAGACATACATTCGCATCGCAGTTGATCAGCAAAGGTGCGGACATCGTTTGGGTGAGCAAGA
>JAMOUF010000002.1 GCA_027068245.1 Campylobacterales bacterium
TTGCCTTGGCAGTTCTTAAAGCCTGGTCGAAAAGGCAGACCAGGCAGTCGCTTTTCATATTCATCAGGCATCTTTCGCGTCAATCAGCACTTCAACCTCACTCGAGTCGCTCTCCACCTTTTTGGCTTTGGCTATTCTGTCCTCCTCCAGCTTCGCCTTAAGCTCCTCATCGTCTATGGCTAAAATCTGCATCGCCAAATAGGCGCCGTTCACGGCCCCGGCCTTGCCTACCGCCACCGTAGCCACAGGCATACCAGCAGGCATCTGCACCGTCGAAAGCAGCGCGTCCATACCGTCCATAAACCCGCCTTTCATAGGCACGCCGATAACGGGTTTCACCGTCAGGCTCGCCACCACGCCAGCCAGGTGCGCCGCCATACCGGCCGCGCAGATAAAGACTTTGGCACCTCTTTTTTCCGCGTCGCTTACATAGTTTTTCGTCCTGTGGGGACTTCTGTGGGCGCTTGAGATTATCATCTCATACTGAACCCCGAACTTATCCAGCGTATTGGCACACTCCTTCATAACCTCATAGTCGCTTTTGCTTCCCATTATAATCGAGACAAACCTCATAAATCCTCCTTATTTTATTGCCGCTTTCTCAAACTCATCCAGCTCTTTGTCTATTATCACCACTCTGAAACGCTTATAATCCAGATTCAGCGCATAGGCCAGAAAATATATACTCGCATAGATGGTTACCGCAAGTGAAAAAATATTGGAAATTATAAGAAAATTCTCTTTAGAGATACCTAATATTTTCGCTACAAAGGTGAAAAAGAACGCAAAGGCGAGATTTGCCAAAAAGACGGCCACAAGCACCCGCCACTGCCAGGCCCACCAAAGGGGCAGAATCTTCCTAATCAACTTCTCGTCTTAAAAAGGAGTATGGAGGAAGAGGACATGGCAGAAGCACGGGATTTACGTTTCCGCTGTGTATGCACTCATACTCCTTGTTGCCGGCCTCGATTTTATCGAGCCTTAGATACCATACCCCATCTTTTTCGAAAATCTCACCAAGCTCGTTTTTGCACGCTTTTAACCTATCCGGATAGGGAGCTACAATCTCCA
>JAMOUF010000003.1 GCA_027068245.1 Campylobacterales bacterium
TCGACTCCCAAAAAGTCCATCAACTATGGCTCCACCAAAAAGCCAAACAACAGAGCGCCTTACGCCAAAAACATTATCGCCGTAACCAGCGGCAAAGGTGGAGTCGGCAAAAGCACGGTTAGCACCAACCTCTCAATCGCCCTGGCTCAAAAGGGATATAAGGTGGGGCTTTTGGATGCGGATGTTTATGGTCCGGATATTCCAAGAATGGTAGGCGTAGAGCATGAGAAACTCAGATGGAACGAAAAAAACAAAATAGTCCCCAGCGAGAATTTCGGTATCAAGGTAATGAGCGTGGGTCTTACTACACCAAGCCCGGATACGCCGCTGGTTTGGAGAAGTTCCGTGGCCGTAAGCGCACTTATACAGTTTTTGGAGGACGTGGACTGGGGTGAGCTGGACTTTTTGGTAATAGATATGCCGCCGGGAACCGGTGATATTCAGCTAACCATGGCTCAGGAGCTGCCAATAAGCGCCTCAGTGCTGGTAACGACACCACAAATGGTGGCGGCTGATGATGTGAGTAGAGCCATAATGATGTTTAAGGATATCGGCGTAAATATAGGCGGGCTTATAGAGAATATGAGCTATTTTTTAGCTCCCGATACCAAAAAAAGATACGATATCTTTGGAAAAGATGGGGGAAAAGCCCTGGCTATGAGGTATGACATCCCATTTTTAGGCGAAATCCCCCTGGAGATGGATATACGAAAATTGAGCGACGAGGGGACACCGCCGGTGGCTATGGGAGAAGAAAGACATAAAAGTTACTATAAAAACATCGTAGAGAACCTCTTCAAATCCGCCAAATTCAATCTTTAAAAGTTATAATTTGCGATTACTCTAAAAATGGAGCGGTCACTCCCGCCGCTTCTATCATCCACATCCGCATGAACCATATCTACGCTGAAACTATCGTTATAAGAGTATGAGAGCGTAACATCCACTTCGGACGCATCGAACAAAGAGCTTTTTGAGGCTTTAAACCTGCCATACATCGCATCGGCGCTGAAATATTCCCAAAAGTCCACCCCGGCTCCCGCCGTCCAGGCACTCCCTTTGGCTCCTA
>JAMOUF010000004.1 GCA_027068245.1 Campylobacterales bacterium
CAAACTCCAACATCAGCGTCGCGGTTTCAAAGGGTGAGGAGCTCTATATGGCTGTATGTAAACGGGCGCAGAAAAAGAGTTTGAAAGAGATAGAGGAGTGGCTAAAAGAGATAAAGGTACGCCGGCTTGGTCCGGATGATTTGAAGGGTTCCACCTTTGGTCTTAGCAACCTGGGAATGTTCGGCGTCGAGCGTTTCAGTGCGATGATATACGACAAAGACAGCGGTATCGCGGCTTTTGGAAAACTGGGTGGGGGCCGCATCAAGGTTACGTTCACCTTCGACCACAGGATTTTGAACGGGGTTGACGCGGCGCTGTTCGTGGAGGATTTAAAAGAGCTTTTTAAAAATTTCAAGGAGTAGAGTGTGTTTGATTACGATATTGTTTTCATTGGCGGAGGATTGAACTATGCCGGGGCGGTAGTGGCCGCAAAGAGGGGTTTTAAAACGGCCCTTTTGGAAAGGGACCTGTCACATCTTGGCGGAACCTGCCTTCACAACGGGTGCATACCCTCAAAGCACTTCTTACATCTGAGCGAAACCCTTTTGAAGCTCAAAAACCCTTCATACAAAATCCACAAGGATAGATTGAAACTTCCCGTGGCCGTGGAGCAAAAGGATGCGCTGGTCTTAAAAGCCACCAAATCGATTATGCAACAGTGCCAGAGTGCCGGCGTGGAGCTGATAGAGGCGCAGGGTTATCTGGTGGATGAGAACCTTATAGAGGCCGGCGGGCGTAAGATTGGGGCAAAGTATGTGGTAATGGGAACGGGCTCATACCCTTTTATCCCACCCGGTATCGAATATGACAAAACCTGCGTCATAACCAGTGACGAGGTATTGAACCTCAGGGAGTTTCCAAAGAGTATAGCCATATACGGCAGCGGTGCCATAGGACTGGAGATGGCGGGGTTTTTCGCCGCAAACGGCGTCGATACCATGCTGATATACAGGCATGGCCATATATCGAACAAAATTCACCCTCTTTTGGTGGAGGCAATCGAGAAAGAGCTTTCAAAAAACGGCGTGAAACTGATGCCGGATACTTCGATTGTGGAGG
>JAMOUF010000005.1 GCA_027068245.1 Campylobacterales bacterium
AGTTTCGACTACAAAGGGGGATTCAAAGCCGTCTTTCCACTGAAAGTAAACCAGTTTCCAAACTTTATAGAGAGCCTGGTGGATATCGCAAAGGAGTTCGACTACGGGCTTGAGGCCGGCAGCAAGGCGGAGCTGATAATCGCCATGGCCTATAACAACAAAAACGCTCCTATCACCATAAACGGTTTCAAAGACAAATCGATGATAACCCTTGGATTTCTAAGTGCTAAAATGGGTTACGACACCACCTTGACGATAGAGGGGCTAAATGAGCTGGAAAACATCATCGAGGTGGCAAAAGAGTTTAGCGACGTCATACCCAATATCGGGCTTAGAATCAGGCTTCACAGCTCAGGTATAGGCATCTGGGCCAAAAGCGGGGGTATCAACTCCAAGTTCGGCCTAACCTCAACGGAGCTTTTGGAGGCGGTGGAGCTGCTTAGAAAGCACGATTTGTTGAAAAAATTTACGATGATACACTTTCACATAGGCAGCCAGATAAGCGAGATAAACCCGGTCAAAAAGGCTCTAAGAGAGGCTGGACATATCTATGCGGAGCTTAAAAAGATGGGAGCTGAAAACCTAAACAACATAAATCTTGGCGGCGGCCTGGCCGTGGAGTATTCACAGCATGAAAATATCCACAACAGAAACTACACCATCACGGAATTTACCAACGACGTGGTATACCTGCTAAAAGAGATAGCCCAGCAAAAGGGGGTGGAAGAGCCAACCATCTTCACAGAATCGGGCAGATATATAGCCGCAAGCCACGCGGTGCTGGTAACTCCGGTGCTGGAGCTCTTTTCCCAGGAATACAACGAAAGAGGACTTAGGCTCAAAGATAAAAACCCCCCTTTGATAGAGGAGCTTTACGACCTTTACAAAACGATAAACCCCTCCAATGCTATCGAGTATTTTCACGACAGCTTAGACCATATGGAGTCGCTTCTAACCCTTTTCGATTTGGGATACATAGACCTTCAGGATAGAAGCAACACCGAGATTCTGGTCCATCTAATCATAAAAAAGGCGATAGAGCTGACAAAGGACAAAGAC
>JAMOUF010000006.1 GCA_027068245.1 Campylobacterales bacterium
TACAAGCAAGACTATAAGTTCCACTTCCGGATGGTTTTTGGCTATCCCGTGGGCCAGCTCTTTCATAAGCTCCGTCTTACCGCTTCTTGGAGGTGCCACAATAAGTGCCCTTTGTCCCTTGCCTATGGGGGTGAAGAGGTCCAAAACCCTCCCTGTGAGTCTCATAGGGTCGTATTCGAGTTTGAGCCTCTCGGTTGGATACAGAGGCGTTAGGTTGTCAAATAGGGGCCTTTTTTTGCTCTCTTCAGGCGGAAGGTAGTTGATAGCCTCGATTTTAAGCAGGGCGTAATACCTCTCCTGGTCTTTGGGCGGCCTTACCTGTCCGGTCACTATATCCCCGGTTCTTAGCGCGAAACGTCTGATTTGCGTAGCACTTACGTATGCGTCGTTGGCGCTGTTGGAGAAGTTTTCGTTGATGGCTCTCAAAAAGCCGTAGCCTTCCGGCATAATCTCCAAAATACCGGTAAAGAGGATGTATCCTCCTTTGCTTACCTGGTTTTTGAGTATCTCGAACATCAAATCCTGGCGTTTGAGCTCCTGGGGATTTTCGATACCCAGTTGAGAGGCGATATCCAAAAGTTCGTCTATGGTTTTTGTCCGAAGCTCTTCTATGGTGTAGCCTTCGACAGGATTGTGGGTTCTGTTTTTGCTCTGGCTTTTTTGCTGTTTCACCTCCGTCTGGGCAGGTGCAGGAAGGTTTTTTTCCTGGTTCTGGTTTTGGCTGTTCTCTTCCAGATTGATTTTATTCTCTTTGGTCTTTGTTGTCTTCTCGCTCATTATTTCCTTCTTCTTTTGTGATTTGTCAGCGTAGCATACATTGCAGATACGAAGCGTTAAGTATGCATAATTTTAGTATATAACCTTTTCTAAGTCAAGTTTGAAAAGGCCATATAGAGTAAAAAGGGATAGAGCAGGGCGTTTATATAGCTCATCCACTTCTCCACCTTTATATCCAGTGGAACAGGCAGCACCTCGCCAAGGGAGTTTTCCTCTATCTTTTTAACCAGCGTAAGCTTGTATGAAATATCAAGAAATTTCAAAAAAACGATGGATAAAAACCAGAAATTGGCAAGGTTGTATTTCAATCCCACAAAGAGCAGAAAGTAGAAAGATGGGTGTGAGAGCAGAAAGTAGAAAATCCCTCTTTTATATCTTTTGTAGATGTTTGAGACTATATCCTTGAAGGTATCGCCCCTTTGCCAGCTGGACTCATACAGCTCCAGCAAAAAGAGTATCGCCACATAGAGATAGACCTCCTCCATACCCTCTCCTGAATTTTTTTTGATATTATACTCTTTTTAAAAGGATGGGTAATTATGGTTCATATCTTAAACACCGGAGGCACTTTCAACAAAGTCTACGATGCCATAAAAGGCACCCTCGTAGTTCCAAAAAACGACGAAGCCGTGGAAGATATAGTAAAACATATCCGGATTGCGACCAGTATAGAGGGAATTATTTACAAAGACAGCCTTGATATGGATGATAGGGACAGGGAGGTTTTGGCCCAGCGGGTAGCCCAATCTAAGTCCAAAAGAGTCGTGATAGTTCACGGGACCGATACGATGGATTTGAGCGCGGCATATCTGGCACAAAAGAGGCTGGATAAAATAGTCGTCTTTACGGGGGCGATGATACCTTACAGTATAGAAAAGACGGAAGCCGCAGCCAATTTGAGCCTGGCCCTCTACAGCGCATCCACCCACTCAAAAAGCGGGGTATATGTGGCTATACAGGGACTTTTCGCCCCCTATGAGAGGATTTACAAAGACAGGGAAAGGGGTCTTTTTTGTCTAAGGTAAGATGCGACCACTGCCATCTGGAGTTCGATGAGAGCGTAATGATAAAAGATAAAGACAAATTCTTTTGCTGCAAAGGGTGTCAGGGAGTTTACCACCTTTTAAAATCCGAAGGGCTTGAGAGTTTTTACGACAAACTCGGAGATACCAAGCTGCAGCCGGCTCAAAAAAAAGATGATGATTTGGAAAAGTTCGATTTGGAGGGGTTTAAAAAAAGATATATCAAAAAAAGAGATGACGGGTTGAATGAGATAAACCTGATAATCGAGGGAATCCACTGCGCCGCCTGCGTGTGGCTCAACGAGAAGGTGCTGCATAAAACCCCTGGCGTCATCGAGGCCTCGATAAACTACTCCAACAACAAAGCCAAAGTGGTCTGGGACGAGGATGAGATAAAGCTGTCAAAAATCATAGAGACTATCAGAAATATCGGATACAACGCGTATCCTTACGACCCCGCCTTGCAAGAGGAAAGAGCGCTTAAGGCCAGGCGCGACTACTATATGAGGATTTTGGTGGCTGTCTTTGCCACTATGAATATAATGTGGATAGCCATAGCCCAGTATGTGGGGTTTTTTACCGGGATGAGAAGGGATATAAAGGACATACTCAATTTCGCCGAATTCGTTCTTGCCACACCTACCCTTTTTTATAGCGGCTGGCCCTTTTTCAAAGGGGCCTATTACGGGCTTAAGAACCGGTTTATAAATATGGACTTTCTGGTTGCCACAGGCGCCACTTTGGCCTATATCTACTCCATCTGGGCCATGTTTACCCGCCAGGGCGAGGTATATTTCGACTCCGTTACGATGATTATCACCTTCGTTCTGGTTGGAAAATATCTGGAAGTTTTAAGCAAAAAGCAGGCGGTAGATACCATAGACGCACTTCTTGGAAGCTATCCAACCGAGGTTTTGGTGGTAAAGGATGGGCAAAAATCGCTTGTGAGCGTGGAGAGTGTGGAGGTTGGTGATGTTATAGAGATAAGAGCGGGCGACAAGGTGGTAATTGACGGGATAATCGTAAGCGGAGAGGGGAGTTTCGATGAGAGCTCCCTTACCGGTGAGAGTGAGCCCGTTTACAAGAAAGAGGGCGATGAGGTGCTAAGCGGCTCCATTTTGCTCGATAGCGTAATCAGATACAGGGCTACGGCGCCTTTTAGCGAATCCACCATCTCCAAAATCGCCAGGCTTTTGGAGGAGTCCGTGGTGAAAAAACCCAGGCTCGAACAGCTGGCAAACCAGATATCGGGATATTTCAGCCTGGTTATTTTGAGCCTGGCCGTCCTTACATTTGCCGGATGGCTTTGGTATACGGCAGAGTTGGAGAAGGCTTTGATAGTGGCGGTGAGCGTTATCGTCATAGCCTGTCCCTGCGCCCTTGGCCTGGCGACTCCCATGGCTACGCTGGTGGGAATCGGCGAGGCGGCGAAAAGGGGGATTTTGTTCAAAGAGGCCGCCTTTTTGGAGACGATGGCAAAAGCCGATACGGTGGTGCTTGACAAGACCGGCACCATTACCAAGGGGCGGCCATTCGTTGAGGGCGTAGAGAAATTTTTCGACTTTGACGAAAACCTGGTCTATACGCTGGTTCGCGCCTCCAAACACCCTGTAAGCCACGGGGTATACGAATATCTGAAAAGAAAAGGGATAGACAGGGAGCTGGAGCTTGAGAGTTTCAAAGAGATAAAGGCCAAAGGGATAGAGGCCAGGATAGCCGGACACGAAATAGTGGGCGGCAATTTGGAATTTTTGAAAGAGAGGGGCATCGATTTGAGATATGAGGGGGAGCATACCCTCTTTGCCGTGGCGATAGACGGGAGGCTGGCCGTGTTGTATGAGCTGGCGGATGAGATAAAAAAGAGTGCCGCCGAGGCCGTTTTGAAACTGAAAAAGGCCGGAATGGATATCGTTATGCTAACAGGCGACAACGAGAGGGCCGCAGCCAGGGTGGCGGGTATTTTGGGTATAGAGAAGTTCAAAGCCTCCCTTATGCCCGCGGACAAGGCGGCCTATATTGACAGACTTCACAAAGAGGGGAGGGTGGTGGTTATGGCGGGTGACGGCATCAACGACTCCATCGCCCTGGCAAGAAGCGATATAGCCATAGCCATGGGAAGCGGGGCCGATGTGGCTTTGAGCGTGAGCGACGTGGTGCTTTTGGATGAGAAACCGATAAAGATTTACGAGGCTTTGATGTTGAGTAGACGGGTTTACAGGGCGATAAAGGAGAATCTGGCCCTCTCTTTGCTCTATAACACGGTGGCGGTTCCTCTGGCCGTTATGGGGTATGTAAATCCACTTTTCGCCGCTTTGGCTATGAGTTTAAGCTCTCTTAGCGTGGTTGGAAACTCTGTCAGGATAAAATTTTTCAAGGAGAAGTGATGGATGCTTGGGTGATAGCGATGATGCTTGGTGTCTCTACCGTTTTGGGGGCGTTGGGGCTTGTAGCGCTGCTTTGGGGAGTAAAAAGCGGACAGTTTGATGATACCAACAAATTTTTGGACGGTGCCAGGTTCGACGGTGAAGAGGAACTTCAAGACGCTGTGATGATGGAGAAAAAGAG
>JAMOUF010000007.1 GCA_027068245.1 Campylobacterales bacterium
GATGAGATACACCTTCGGCCCCGTAAACTCCAGGAGGTTCGGTCTCTCCCTGGGTATTGACCTGAGTCCGGACAAAAAAAGCTGTAATTTCGACTGTATCTACTGCGAGCTAAAACCGGCCAAGCCTGTGGCAAAGATAGAGAACCCTCCAAAAGTTGAGGATGTTTTGGCTGAAGTCAAAGAGAGCCTAAAAAGATATCCCAATATCGACGTCATCACCGTTACGGCCAATGGCGAGCCCACTTTGTATGGGGATTTGGATGCTCTAATAGATGGACTCGATAAAATCAAGGGTGAAAAAAAGACGCTTATACTATCGAACGCATCCACGATAACCAAAGAAGATATCCGGCAAACCCTCAAAAAAATAGATACGGTAAAACTATCTCTGGACTGCGCCTCACAGCGCTGTTTCAAAAAAATAGACCGCCCTTTGAAAGGGATAGAGATAGAAGATATCATAAAAGGCATCAAAGAGTTCTCCACGCTGTATGACAAAACGCTGGTTATAGAGATACTGGTAGTAAAGGGGATAAACGACAAAGAGGAGGAGTTTGAGAGACTCAACCGCGTGTTGAAGGATATCAAACCTGACAGGGTAGATTTGGGAACTATCGACAGACCTCCCGCATACAAAGTGGAGCCTGTGGATTACGAGAGGCTTTTTGAGCTATCAAAACTTATAAAAAACATCCCCGTATCCATTGCCGCCCGCCGTAAAGATGATTTTGCCCCGCTGTTTTTGTCAAAAAACGAAATTTTAAACCTTCTGGCCCACAGGCCTTTGAGTAAAGATGATGTAGGCGTGCTTTTCGATAAAAAAAGCCTGGAAAATCTCAACGCTTTGATAGAGGAAAAAAAGGTGATTTTAGACCAAAGCGGCGTGGGTGAGTTTTTCAAAATCAGCCTTGACAAATAGTGAAAAATTCTTTATAATTCTACTCACAAATCGAGCGACAAGCTCCTAAACTCCGATATTCCGGATTAGCTCAGTGGTAGAGCAACCGGCTGTTAACCGGTTGGTCGCAGGTTCGAATCCTGCATCCGGAGCCA
>JAMOUF010000008.1 GCA_027068245.1 Campylobacterales bacterium
TAGCCGGGTCGAAAACCCCTCTTTGATACTCCAAATCCTGCTCCAAAAAGAGCTCCATACAGGGCATACTTACCACGTTTGCGTTTATACCTTTCTCTTCCAAAGCGCATCCGGCCTGCAAAGCCAACATTACCTCGGAGCCGCTTGCGGCCAGGGTTACCGTGGCGTTCTCCCTCTTTTTGATAATATATCCTCCTCGGCTAACATCGCCAAAATCCTTGTGAGGCTTGAGCGTTTTCAGTTTTTGCCGTGAAAGCACGAAGCCACAGGGTTTATCCATCTTTATGGCCACCTGCCAGCACTCCACGTTTTCCGTAGCGTCCGCCGGACGGTAGGTGTAAAACTGCGGCAGCGCTCTGAAGGTGCTAAGCTGCTCCACCGGCTGGTGGGTGGGGCCGTCCTCACCAACGCCTATGCTGTCGTGGGTCCATATGAAGTAGTTTTTGAGCGAGCTTAGGGCCGCTATCCTCACAGCGGCTTTTTGATAGTCGCTAAATACGAAAAAGGTGGCGTTAAAAGGTATCAAAAGCCCGTAATAGGCCATTCCGTTGGCGATAGCCCCCATGGCGTGCTCCCTTATGCCAAAGTGGATGTTTTTCCCATCCGGAAAGTCCCCCATACCCTCCAGATAGGTCTTGTTCGAAGGCGCCAAATCGGCGCTGCCTCCCAAAAATCCCGGAAGGGCTTTGGCTATGGCGTTTAGAATCTTACCGTTGCTCTCTCTGGTGGCAATCATACTGCCTGGCTCGAAGGTGGGCCACTCGATTTTGTCGAAATCGGGATTTTCAAGTCTGTGTAGCATCTCCACCTGCTCTTTGTAAGGGGACTCCGTTATAAGCTTCTTCCACTCCCTCTCATACAGCTCTCCCTTTTCCACGGCGCACCTGAACCTGGCAAGCACGTCTTCGGGCACATAGAACTGCTTGTCTTCGGGAAAGCCGGCCCTTTTTTTGGCACACCTTATATCATCCTCGCCCAAAGGGGAGCCGTGTGAGTGTGGGTCGCCCTCATATTTGCAGCTCCCTTTTGCGATGATGGTGTTTGCCTTTATCAACACGGGTTTTTTCCTGTTCTTGGCCCAGGTCAAAGCCGCGTCTATATCTTTGTAGTTGTGCCCGTCTATCTCTATCACATCCCAGTTTTGTGCCCTGAACCGCTCCAGCACATCCTCGTTCCAGGCTATGGAGGTGTCTCCCTCTATGGTGATGTGGTTTGAGTCGTATATCAGTATCAGGTTATCAAGCTCAAGCCTTCCCGCCAGCGCGCAGGCCTCGTAGCTGATACCCTCCTCCAGGTCCCCGTCTCCGCAAAAACAGTAGACTTTGTGGTCTATTATCTTTGTTGTCTCGCTGTTTAGAAGTTTTGAAAGATATCTGCTGGCCATCGACATACCAACGGCATTTGCCACGCCCTGGCCCAAAGGCCCGGTGGTGGCCTCCACTCCCGGTGTGTGTCCGTATTCCGGATGGCCCGGGGTTTTGGAACCGAACTGCCTGAACTCCTTCAAATCCTCCAGCGTCAAATCGTATCCCCAAAGATAGAGCAATGAGTAGATAAGTCCCGTGGCATGGCCCCCGCTAAAGACCACTCTGTCTCTGTTGAGCCATTTTGGGTTTTTGGGGTTGTGTCTTATGTGTTGGCTAAGCACCACGGCGATATCGGCCAGCCCAAGCGGAGCCCCCGGATGGCCGCTGTTGGCCTTTTGAATCATGTCAAGGGCCAAAAACCTGATGGTATCGGCCATCTTTTTCAACATTCTCTCATCCATGATATCCCTTTAATTTTTGATGTCTGTAAATATAGTCTATAAGAAGTTTATCCAAAGATTGCTTAATATCCTTATCAAACCCTTCAAGCATTTTTTGTATCTCATCCGCCAAAGAGTCGGCCGCTTCGAAACTCTCCTCGATACCCAGCATATTTACGAAACTGTTTTTAAAAGTGTCGTTTCCCGTTGTCTTGCCGGCCTCTTTTTCACTCGAGAGCTCATCTATCAAATCATCCTGTATCTGAAAGAGCAGCCCAAGTTTCAATCCAAAGTCGTAAAGCAGGTCCTGCTCCTCCATCTCCAAATCGACTATCAGCGCTCCCATTTTCAAAGATGCGGCTATAAGTTTCGCCGTTTTGTTGATATGAAGTTCCTGAAGTTCGTTGAGTTTGAGTCTGCGTTTTTCAAAGAAGATATCGAGTATCTGGCCGTGGACCATTCCGTAAATGCCTCCATTGAAAGCCAGCTCCTTTACCAGAGCCGATTTTGTGTCACCGCTCAAAGCGCTGTTGGCTATGAGATAGAAGGCATGGGTATTTAGCGCATCACCCACCAAAACCGCCGTCACCTCATCATACTTTTTATGCAATGTCTCCTTGCCACGCCTAAGAGCAGCGTCGTCCATAACCGGTAAATCGTCATGAATGAGTGAGTATGTATGCAGATACTCCAGTGCCAGCGCCACATCGAGCGCGGAGGGAATCAAAAGGGGGTTTTTCGCGTTCACGACGCTTAAAAGCAGCATAGGACGGAATCTCTTGGCCTCTCCTTGGAGCATATAGTTCAGGGCCTCTTCGTAAAAAGGGTGAAAAGAGTCTATCCGGATAGGGCTGTTTTTTAGATGTTCTTCGAAAATCTTTCGCAGTTCCATCTATTTTTGTCCAAACAGATTAGAGCCCATCATATTGAGGGCGCTGCTTTTTTTATCCTCTTCCACCATTTTTAAAACATCGTTTATAGCGCTTATTAAAAGTATCTGAAGAGACTCTTTGTCCTCGAGCAAAGAGTCGTCAATCTCGATATCCACAATCTCGCCCTTTCCGTTGGCGCTGACCTTTACCATTCCGCCGCCGCTTTTGGCCGTGAAAATCTTTTTCTCACTCTCTTCTTGCAGCTGCTGAGCTTTTTTCTGAATCTCTTCAAAGACTTTTGAAAGCTCGTTCATATCGAATTTGTCAAACATTACAATACCTTACATATATGTGAGTATCTCGTCGATATCGTTCTTCTCGTCTACCAAAACGATGGTGGGTTCATAGTTTTCCAGCTCTTCTTGGGTATAAAGACCGTATGCGACGATGATGATTTTATCACCCGGATGGGCTTTCCTGGCGGCCGCGCCGTTTAGACATATCTCTCTTTTTCCTCTTTCACCCTTTATCACATATGTCTGAAATCTCTCGCCGTTGTTGATGTTGAGTATATCCACCTTCTGCCCCACTCTAAGCTTCGCAGCCTCCATCAACTCCTCGTCGATGGTGATGGAGCCAACATAGTTTAGGTTGGCGTCCGTTACCGTGGCTCTGTGGATTTTGCTGTAAAGCATCTCTAACTGCATATTCTACGCTCCGCCTGCCATTTTTATAACATCGGCTATACTCATAGGCTCGTCCCAATACTCTTTGGGTATCAGATACTCCTCTACCACATTGCCGCCGATGATATGCTCTTCTATTATTCTATCAATTTTTTCCTTATTTAGTCCCACATACATATGATGTCCCGGCTCTACCAGCATCACGGGTCCCAGCTGACAGCGGTTCAGACATCCGGTTCTTACCGGCTGGACCGCGGCTATAATCCCTTTTTCCATCAATTTTTGCGCCATATACTGAAACAGCTGCTGACTTTCCGGGTCGTTGGCGTTCACGCAACTTGGCTTTGGAAACCCTGGAGGTGCGGACTGCTCGCATTTAAACAGATAAAAAGTCGGTTGTGGTATTCCCATATTTTCTCCTTCAATTAAGACTATTTTTGTCTGAATTATACCTGTATTTTATAAATTTTCTTTTAAATATTTTTTTACAATCTCCACATCATTAAAGGGATGTTTTTCACCCTCAATCTCCATATACTCCTCATCCCCTTTGCCAAGTATCAGCAAAATCTCGCCATCTTTCAAAGAAGCGATTGCACTTTTTATCGCCTCTTCCCTCTCCTTTATGGTATGGACCGGCTTGTCAGGGGTTATGCCTTTTTTGATATCCTCTATGATAGAAGCTGCATCTTCGCTCCTTGGGTTGTCGCTGGTAAGGTATATCCTGGAGCAGAACCTGGCCGCCACGCTTCCCATTTTGGGCCGTTTGTCTCTATCCCTCTCGCCCCCGGCCCCAAACACGGTGACGATGTTTTTATATGGAAAGGATTCGTAAACTTTTTGCATCCCGTCCGGCGTATGGGCAAAATCCACGATAACCAGCGGCTCATAGGAGACTATCTCCATCCTCCCCCTGACTCCGCCGAAATTTTCCACGCTTTCGCATATAACTTTCAAATCCTCATTAGTCAGCATATGCACGGCACCTATGGCGGCTGTTATGTTGTAAAGATTGAAAAGTCCCATTAAAGGGGAGTAGAAGTTGTG
>JAMOUF010000009.1 GCA_027068245.1 Campylobacterales bacterium
CTTTTTGCGTTTATAGTAGAGCTCCATCCCGTAGTGTCTGTCGTTTTTAAGCTCATTTTCCAGATAGTAACTTCTCTTCTCCCTGAAATACCCGGCGGTAAGCTCCCCGTAGGAGTTTGGAGAGTCAACGAACCTTAAAGTCGAGTAAAGGCCGTACCCCCTTTTGGTCCTGATTTGCGGATCAAACTCCAAATCCCACCAGTTTTGGGGAGCGTAGAAGTAGGGCTGCATATAGACCAGTCCCTCTTTGCTCGATATCCCGATTTTTGGCCTAAGAAAGCCGCTGTGACGCTTTTTTAGCGTGGAAAAACCAAGATATGGAAAGTAGAAGACGGGGGTCTCTTTGGCGTAGAGTTTTATATTGTAAAGGGTCAGCCAGTTTTTCTTTTTATCCAGTACCCCTCTTTCAAAAAATATCTTCCAGTCGCTGCATCCCGTATCACAGCTGGAGACGAAGGCGTTTTCCAGTCTGATTTTATCTTTTTGCAGCTCTATCTTTTTGCCGCTAATCCAAACTTTTGAAAGATACTGGGTAAAAAAAAAGGAGTTCAGGGTCGCCGTGGAGATATTGAAATCCACCCTGCCCTGTCTGGCATAGAGCGCATACTCACCGCTCTTTAGATACTCCGTATCGCCATATAGTGAAAGTTTCTTGCTTTTTGTGTCGTATCTGGCCCCTTTTGACTCCAGGTGGTTTTTGTCAAAATCGATGGAACTGCTTCTCAAAAAATCCACCCTCTCCCCTTTGGCCTCCATTTTGAGGGTGTATACCTCCAACAAGGTATCGGCGCCAAAAAGAGAAAGGGAGCAAAGCAGAGTTAGCGCATATCTCATTTAAGAGCTTGATAGGCTATATCTCTTCTGAATTTTTTACCGGCGAAATGAACCTGTCCCGTCAGAAGATAGGCATAATCCCTGGCCTCTTTCAAACTCTCGCCAACGCCCACGCAGACCAGCACCCGGCCTCCGGTGGCGAAAAGCTTCCCTTCTATCAGGCTCACCCCGGCAAAACAGATATGGGCGTGCTCTTTTAAATCCTCATGAACTAT
>JAMOUF010000010.1 GCA_027068245.1 Campylobacterales bacterium
ATTTGCCTGTCTCCAGACAGTCTCAGACTGTGGCTGCACGCCGCCCACAGCACAAAAAACCGCAACCGCACCATCTAAAACCCTCATACTTCTTTCAACTTCGATTGTAAAATCGACGTGTCCCGGGGTGTCGATGATGTTTATCTCGTGGTCTTTCCAAAAGCAGGTGGTCGCAGCGGAGGTAATAGTAATACCTCTTTCTTTTTCCTGCTCCATCCAGTCCATCGTGGCCGCACCTTCGTGCACCTCTCCGATTTTGTGTGAGATACCCGTATAGTAGAGTATCCTCTCGGTAGTCGTAGTCTTACCGGCATCGATGTGCGCCGCTATACCAATGTTTCTGACCTTATCAATAGGGGTTTTTCTAGCCATTTCTTTTCCTTTGTGTCTGAAATTTTAAGGATATGTTTTTGTCTGTATATGAAGGCAGGAGAGGGCCTCCTGCTAAAAAGAGAGTTTGATAAACCGTATCTCTTACCATCTGTAATGGGCAAAGGCTTTGTTGGCTTCTGCCATTTTGTATGTATCTTCTTTTTTCTTATATGCAGCGCCTCTTTTGTTGGCCGCATCCAAAAGCTCGTTCGCAAGTCTTTGGGCCATAGTTCTTTCGTTTCTGTTTCTGGCCGCATCGACCAGCCATCTGATGGCAAGAGACTGCTGCCTAACCGGTCTAACTTCAACTGGCACCTGATAAGTCGCTCCGCCGACTCTTCTGGATTTTACTTCCAACAAAGGCTTGACGTTTTCAATGGCGTCATTGAAAATATCTATGCCTTTGGACTCTTTGTCTTTCTCCTCGATTATCTCCAAAGCACTGTAAAAAATCTTCTGGGCCGTACTCTTTTTCCCGTCCCACATCAATTTGTTTATAAATTTGGTAACAACTTTGCTTCCGTATACCGGGTCCGGCATAACTTCTCTAACTGGCGCTCTTCTTCTTCTCACCTCTAGCTCCCTTCAATTTTTTTAATTTACTCAGACAGTCAAGCCCTGCCTGTGGCTATGAGTGAGATACTAATAAAATTAATCTCTCACTGCAAACTGTTCGTTAAGATTTAGGTCTTTTGGTTCCGTATTTACTTCTGGATTTCTTTCTGTTGGCAACGCCCGCAGTATCCAGCGCACCCCTGATAATGTGGTATTTAACACCGGGCAAGTCTTTTACCCTGCCACCTCTTACCAAAACGATGGAGTGCTCTTGCAGGTTGTGTCCCTCTCCAGGGATATAGCTGATAACCTCGTATCCGCTTGTAAGTCTGACTTTCGCCACCTTTCTAAGTGCGGAGTTAGGTTTTTTCGGAGTGGTCGTGTAAACTCTCGTGCAAACTCCTCTTCTTTGAGGACATTTTACAAGAGCCGGAGATTTAGACTTTTTAAGAATCTTTTTTCTCTCTCTTCTTACCAGTTGGTTGATTGTTGGCACTTTCTCTTCCTTTCTTCAAAATTAGTGGCTAATTATATTGAATAAAACTTTATAAAAAGCTTAATTTAATATCTGTTTAAGCCTGGAGGAGTTATCACTCCTGCACAGGCTTGACTTCAAGTTTTTTATCTCTATACATACCCGTTCCAACAGGTATCAGTCTACCGATGATTACGTTCTCTTTCAAATCCTCCAGATAGTCCACTTTGGCCGAGATACAGGCCTCGGTCAACACCTTGGTGGTATCTTGGAAAGATGCGGCGCTGATAACGGAGTCGGAGCTTACCGCAGCCCGAGTGATACCGACCAGCACAGGCTCGGCAATCGCCGGCTGTCCGCCCAGTTTTATAACCCTCTCGTTCTCTTTTCTAAACTCTTTTTTGGTTACCAAATCACCAGGGATGAACTTGGTATCGCCGCTTTCGATGATTTTTACCTGTCTTAGCATCTGGGAGACAATTATCTCGATATGCTTGTCGGCGATGTTAACGCCCTGTCTTCTATATACCTGCTGTATCTCGCTCACCATATAGTACATCAGCGCTTTCTCGCCCAGCGTCCTTAAAATATCATGGCCGCTTATCGTTCCGTCGGTCAGCCTCTCACCGGCGTGGACGAACTCCCCGTTGTGAACCAGAATCTGCCTGTTTTTATCTATCAGATACTCCACGCTCTGGCCGGTATCGGAGGTGATGATGACTCTTTGCTTTCCTCTGCTTGGTTTGCCAAAGCTTACCACCCCGTCTATTTCGGCTACAACCGCCGGGTCTTTCGGACGTCTGGCCTCGAAAAGCTCACTTACTCTTGGAAGACCACCGGTGATGTCTTTGGATTTTGCCGCCGCTTTTGGAATCTTGGCCAGGATATCGGCCAGATGCACTTCCTGTCCACTTTGCACGTATATGGCGGTTTTTGGCTCAAGAGTGTATCTGATTACCTCACTTCCGTCTTTTGGAGCCAATACTATGGTCGGCTTGTATTCAGGCGGAATGTATTCGTTTATGGTAAGTCTGCTCTCTCCCGTAAACTCATCCACCATCTCAACGGCCGTAACACCCGGAATCACATCCTCGAATGTAACCACACCCTCTTTTTCCGCGATAATTGGAATGGAGTAGGGGTCCCACTCGGCTATAACGGTTTTGTCCGCTTTTGAAGGACTGGCTATAAGGGTCTCTTTAGTCACCTTTTGATTATCATCCACCTCTATAACGGAGCCTCTGGCGATATAGTGTCTGGCTGCCTCTCTTCCCTCATCGTCGGCCACCACGGCAAAAAGCCCTTTTTCTTCCACTTTTTTGCCTTTATGGATATCTTTGTATCGCTCCAGGTGGTCCCCTCTTAGCTGATAGAACTTCACCTGTCCTTCGGCCTCGGCATAGATTTTCTGCGTAACGGGAGCTCCATCTTTTACTTTCAGCTCGGCCGCATAGGGAATCCTGTTTGGAACATTCCAGCCCTCTTCTATAATCTCCACGATACTCTCGCCGGCTTTTACCTCACTTCCGCTCTCATAAGGCAGATAGAGTTTACCCTCTATCTTTCCTCCGATACCCGCAAGCTCGTTCGGCTTGGCGAAATCTCCCTTTTTAAAGGAGTATCTTACCTTCTCCTCGCCGTTTGAAAGGGTCACTACCACCTCGTCGTGTATCTGTTTTACGTCAAGTTTTCCGTCAAACAGGGCTTTAACCTTGGGCTCCACCAGCAATACGGCTGCGTTTCTTCTGTTAGCCACGATGATTTTACCCTCTTTTGTCTGGTAGGTTTTAAGGTTGTAATATCTGATAAAACCCTCTTTTGTGGCGACCACCTGTCTCTCTTCCGCCGTTCTGCTCGCAGTTCCTCCCACGTGGAAGGTTCTAAGGGTCAGCTGCGTTCCCGGCTCCCCGATAGACTGGGCTGCGATGATTCCAACTGCCTCGCCCGGTTTTACCAGTTTACCCTCGGCCATATTCAGACCGTAACACTTGGCACAAACCCCTTTGTCCGCTTTACAGGTTATCGGCGTCCTGATTACCACCGATTTGATTCCAACCTCGACAATCTTTCTGGTCTTCTCCTCGTCCAGAAGCGTCCCTTCGGTAAAGAGAATCTCTTTCGTAATCGGGTCAATAACATCCTGAGCCAGAACCCTTCCGTATATTCTGTCCTCCAAAGGCTCAATCAACTCGTTACCAACGCTAATCTCGGTTATCTCCACACCCTCGTGGGTTCCGCAGTCTTCGATGGTGACTTTCACGTTTTGCGCCACATCCACAAGCTTTCTCGTAAGGTATCCGGCGTTTGCCGTCTTCAAAGCCGTATCCGCCAGACCCTTTCTCGCACCGTGGGTGGAGATGAAATATTCCAAAACGTTAAGACCCTCTTTAAAGTTGGAGATAATCGGGGTTTCGATGATGGTTCCGTCAGGTTTTGCCATAAGACCCCTCATACCTGCAAGCTGCCTAATCTGTGCCGAGCTACCCCTGGCCCCGGAGTCCGCCATCATATAGATGGAGTTGAAACCGTCTTTGTCGTTCTCCATCAGTTTCATCATCTCTTTGGCCACCTGGTTGCTGGTATCGGTCCAGATATCTATAATCTTGTTGTATCTCTCCTGCTCGGTCAAAAGCCCTGCCTGGAACTGCTGCTGAATCTCTTTGACCTTCTTCTTGGCCTCCTCTATCAGCTGCTTTTTCTTCTCGGGAACTTTTATGTCGTATGCGCTGATACTGATACCGGCTTTGGTGGAGTATCTAAACCCAAGCTCTTTTAGTTTGTCCAAAAATTCCGCGGTTATCTTTGCTCCGCCTTTTTTAAACACGAAATCCACCAGATTCGCTATATCTTTTTTCTTCAAAACCTTGTTCCACAAAAATGTGGGGACAAAATCCGGCAGAATCG
>JAMOUF010000011.1 GCA_027068245.1 Campylobacterales bacterium
GATTCCTGGGAACCTCTCTATGGGGATGTTGTATAAAAAACTCTCTACATCTTTAACTACTCTAATCCCATAGGGCTTGGCGAAGGATGTGGCGAGCTTGGCCGTCCATTTGCTCTTTGCGGCCCCGATGGAGATGGGAAGGCCAAATTCCGTTTTTATTCTGTGCTGAAGGGATTTTAAAAATCTCTCCACCTCCCTCTCCTCCACCCATCCGGACAGGTCGGCGAAAAACTCGTCTATACTGAACTGCTCTACAACGGGCAGCTCCTTTGCCAAAAAACTTTTTAGGTTTGCCGAGATGGTGTGATAGTAAAGGTGGTTTGGCGGGATTACTTTTATGCCAGGGCATAGCGACAACGCCTCCCTTACGCTCATACCGGTATAAACCCCCATCTTTCTGGCCTCGTAGCTTGCGGTGATGATGATGCCCCTTATTCTGTTCTCTTCTACAAAGTACTCTTCAAACTCTTTGTCGGCATCGTAAAAGATAGAAGGGGAAAAGGCCCCTTTGCTTTTTGTTATGACTTCGCTTTTTTGCTCCGTTTTGCTGAAGATAAAGGGGTCTCCCCTGCCGCCCACGGCTGCTGGAATGCCTCTTAGAGAGGGGTCTTTTATCCTCTCCGCCGATATAAAGAAGGAGTCCAGGTCCAGATGGATTTTCATACTCTCTCCTTTTTGATAAAATATTAACATCTCTTTTTTTATTTTCTACAAAAGATAACAAAGTGTTAAGAAAGGATTGTATGTTAGAGTTCGATGTTGTGTTTGAACGGTTGAAAGATATCCTCTCCAAAGAACTGGGAGATAAAAAGGTATACAATAAAGATATCGCCTCCGCCCTGGGAATTTCCGCCGAGAATCTTTCCATGATGAAGAGAAGAGGCAAACTTCCCGTAAAAGAGATACTCGACTTTTGTGCCAAAAGGTCCATCTCCATAAACTGGCTGCTATACGACCAGCATCCACACTCTTTGGAGGAGCCGACTGAAAAGTATATTTATCTGAAATATTTCAAGGAGATAAATGCAAGTGCTGGCGG
>JAMOUF010000012.1 GCA_027068245.1 Campylobacterales bacterium
GAGCAAAGAGTGATAGCGAGGCCAAAGTGGCGGCAAAGGCTTTGACGAACTCCCTTCTTGTCAAAACGGCCCTCTTTGGCGAGGACCCCAACTGGGGCCGTATAGCTGCCACCATAGGGGCCAGCGGCGTAGAGTGCTACGAGGAGAGGCTGACGGTAGCCTTTGAGGATGTTGTGGTGTATAACAAAGGCGAGATTCTTTTTGACAAGGAGCGAGAAGAGAGGGCCCATCAGGTTATGAAAAAAAGCCAGTTTACCATCAGATGCGACCTTGGGGTAGCAGATGGGTATTTCAAAGCCTACGGATGCGACCTTGGGTATGAGTATATAAAGATTAATGCGGAATACAGAACTTAAGTGATACAATAACAATAAAAAAAGGAGTGAATATGTTAGAAGAGTTTCCACAGGAGCTGATTAAAAAGATAAGACAGGAAAATCCCCATTTCGACAAAATAATCGAAAGACATGAGGAGCTGAAAAGAATCGTTCATGAAGTTGAAGAGGGCAGAGAGCATATGGAGGACCTTGAGCTTGAAAAACTCAAACTTGAAAAACTCAAACTAAAAGACGAGGCTTACCAGATAGTCTTGAAATACAAAAAAGAGCATGGGCTGTAACGGCCTACTCTTTGAACCTTCCTATATTTCTAAGCTTTTCATATCTTCTGTTTAACAGCTCATCCCTATCCATCTCAAGCAGCTCTTTTACAGTTTTTAGATAGTAATCCTCCAAAGCCTTTATAGCACCCTCTTTGTTCCTGTGAGCCCCGATTACCGGCTCCTCTATGATATCGTCTATAAGTCCCAGCTCCTTTAGGTCCTCGGCCGTTATCTTCAATGATTTTGTGGCCTGTTCCACCTTGGATGGGTCGTTCCAAAGTATCGCCGCACACCCTTCCGGGGATATGACGCTAAAGACGGAGTATCGCATCATAGCCAGCTTGTCCGCCACGCCGATAGCCAGCGCCCCGCCGCTGCCACCTTCTCCGATAACTATGGATACGGTAGGCACTTTAAGAGTGCTAAACTCAAAGAGG
>JAMOUF010000013.1 GCA_027068245.1 Campylobacterales bacterium
GGATATTTTATCCATTATGCTTCCGGAGCCTATGACTGGATATACCTTCCAAAAGATACCCTCTCCTCTTATAAGCTGGAAGGACTGGATTACAATGGCAACTTTTTATGGATAGATTTAGGCATAAAGGGTATCAAGAAAGATAATATGATTCTCTTTTGACAACCATTGTTTAGATATAATTCCAGTTAAAAAAGGTATAGATGGCCCGGTTTGAGAAAAAGAGTATTATTTATATTATAGCCCTGCTTTTTATCGGATATTTCACCTATTTTCAAAGCTACTCCTATCCGCCCAAGCAGTTTTGGGACGAGAACTACCACATAGCCTCGGCACAAAAATATATAGACCGGGTAATGTATATGGAGCCCCATCCTCCCTTGGGAAAGATGTTGATAGCCCTGGGTGAGGCCATCTTGAATCCAAATTCCCATATCGACAAAAGCTCTTTTGACAAAACAGACTATATCAAACGTTTTCCAAAGGGGATGAGTTATGCCGGATACAGGCTTTTTCCAACGCTCTTTGCCTGGCTCAACGTGGTGCTCTTTTTTCTGATTCTAAAGGAGCTTACAAAGAGTGATATCCTGGCTTTTTTCGGCTCTTTTCTATATCTTTTCGACAACGCCATCATCGTCCACAGCCGCGCCGCGATGCTGGAATCCATCCAGCTCTTTTTCATCTTTGCGGCAATTTACTGGTTCGTAAAAAAGTATCCGGATAGAAAGAGCGTAAAAGACTATCTAATCCTGGGAGTCCTGAGCGGTTTTGCGCTGGCTGTGAAAGCGAACAGCGCCATTTTGTTTCTTCTTTTCGTTATATGGGTTGTAAAAGATATTTTTACCTTTGGCTTTACCAAAGAGAAGATAGTGCAGGTCCTGGGTTATTTTACCGGAGCGGCGGCCATCTTTTTGGCAGTATTTTATCTCCATTTCGCTCTGGGGCAAAAAGTGGTGGATAACAGATATTACGCTGCGTCAAAGGAGTATAAGGAGATTTTGAAAAGGGGCGAGACGGCGAATATAAAGAACTTTTTT
>JAMOUF010000014.1 GCA_027068245.1 Campylobacterales bacterium
GTATAGAGCTCGTCACAGGTGGCGAACTCTCTTTTTTTCGAGAAACTAAAGCCCAAAGCGTCCAGCTCTTTTCTCATATAGTCGATATTTTCATAGGTCCACTTTTTTGGATGGACCTTGTGTTTTATGGCCGCGTTTTCCGCCGGCATCCCAAAGGCGTCCCAGCCTATGGGGTGTAAAACATTAAACCCTTTTTTTCTATAATATCTGGCAATAGCATCACCAATGGCGTAGTTTCTCACATGCCCCATATGAATTTTGCCGCTGGGATATGGAAACATACTCAATACATATTTTTTCGGTTTCTCAAAATCCTCATCCGGCTCGAAAAGCCCTTTTTCCATCCAATATTTCTGCCACTTTTTCTCTATCTTTTGCGGTTCATAACTCATTTGCTATCCTTTATAACTTTTCCAAGTGCCTCAACAACATATAGCAAAAGAGCCATCAGTCCTAAAAAAAGAGTAAAGCTTACTATTATTTTCAACATCTTATCTCCTCTTCCAATTCCTGCATCTTTTTTATTAAAACAGTAAGATACCAACCAAGCCTTACACCAATTATTAAACCAACCACACTTAGAAAAATCGTATTGAAAGGAACTTTATGAGAAAGAATTTGATATAAATTAATCGTAATTCCTCCCATTATTGCTAACATCAATAACACTACCGCCCTAAAAATCTCTCTTAAATTAGCCAGCTTCTCCTTTATTCTCTCTAAACACACTAAACCATACCCTGTTCGTACATTGCCCTCATTCTCTCTTTTTCCTGCTCTCTTTTTCTCTTCTGGGCCAGCTTCTTTCTATACTCTTCAAGGTTGAATCCCAAAATCTTCAGCATAGGAGCCGCTATGAAAATAGAGCTGTATGTTCCTACGATAATACCTATAAGCAGCGTAAAACTGAAACTTCTTATAATCTCTCCACCAAAGAGATAGAGCGTCAAAACCACAAAGAACGTCGTCAGCGAGGTAAGCGTGGTTCTTGAGAGGGTTTTGGTGATGGAGTCGTTGATAATCTGGTCCAAATCGTTGAGTTTGGTATTTTCTATTATACCCTCTCTGATTCTGTCAAAGACGATAATCGTATCGTTAAGCGAGTATCCAAGCAGGGTCAAAATGGCCGCAAGCACATCCAGGTTTACCGGTATGTTAAACAGACTTATGGCGCCAAGTGCGATTGATGCGTCATGGATAAGGGCAAAAACGCTTGCAAGCGCGAATCTCCACTCGAACCTGAAACTGACATAGAGCAAAATCGCAACAAGGGCTATAAGCGTTGCCTGGATACCCTTCTCTCTAAGCTCGCCTCCAACTTTGGGACCTACCATATCTACCCGTCTTATCTCAAAATTGCCGGTGCCTTTTAGTACCTCCCTGACCAGATCGCCTATATCTTTTTTCAGCTCTTTTGTGGAGCTCTTTATCCGGATGATAACCTCCCTGTCACTTCCAAAGTAGGTGACGGAGGCCTCTTTGAAAATCGGGTTCTTTTTCAAAGCCTCACGGATTTTCTCAATCTGCACAGGTTTGTCGTATCTGACCTGCACGATGGTTCCGCCGGCAAAATCGATGCCAAAATTAAGCCCCTTGAAGGCCAAAAGCGCCCACGAAGAGAGCACGAGTATCAAAGAAAGTGTCATAAAATATTTGGCTTTCCCCATAAAATCGTATGTTTTATCAGTTTTAAAAAATTCCATATCAGACCTCTATTCCAAACCATTTTTTTAAGTCTTTAGACTTTTCGATATAGGGCATAAGCGCCTCGTAAATCCCGTGGGTTCCCACGATAGCGGTCAGCATCGAGGCCAAAATACCAATGCTTATAGTAAGGGCGAAACCTTTGATAGGCCCGGTGCCGTATGCATAGAGCACCACGGCCGCAATAAGGGTGGTGATGTTGGCGTCCAAAATGGCGCTCATGGCGTTTTTATATCCCTGCTCTATCGCCTTTCTGACGCTCACGCCCTGACGCAGAAGCTCCCTTATACGCTCGTTTATGATAACGTTGGCATCCACGGCCATACCAACGGTAAGCACGATACCGGCCATTCCGGGCAGCGTCAGCGTAGCACCGAAAAGCGCCATAATGCCTATTATCAAAAAGAGGTTCGCCACCAGTGCGATGTCGGCTATGATACCTGCTATGCCATAATACCAGGCCATAAATATAACAACCAGCACAAACCCGCTGATAAGCGCCAAAAAGCTGCTTCTGATGCTATCAGCCCCAAGGCTCGGCCCCACACTTCTTTTCTCTTCAAGGTATACCGGGGCCAACAGCGCGCCGCTTCTAAGGGCGATTGCCACGTCATGGGCCTCTTCAACGCTAAATCCGCCGCTTATCTGGCCGCTGCCGCCTCCAATCCTCTCTCTAATCACCGGGGCTGAGTAGACCACGTTATCCAGCACCACCGCCAGCCTTTTACCCACGTTTTTGGCCGTAAAGTCGCCGAAAATCTTGGCCCCTTCACTGTTTAGCGTAAAGTTTATGACGGGCTGGTTGTTCTGGTCGAAGGCTACCCTGGCGTCGGTTATCATACTTCCATCCAGGATGGGAATCTCTTTTACCAGATACTTTCTGCCGTGCCTGTCTTTTAGTATCACATCCCCATACTGTGCCGCCTCCTGTGGCGTCATCTGGTTCACCCTGGCCTGCCTGTCCTCATCCACGGCCATAAGCTGTAGATGTGCCGCCTTGGCGATTAGCTTTCTGATTCTTTGCTCCTGGGCCGGCGTTTTGATGCCTGGAACCTCAACCAGGATTTTGTCCTTACCCTGCTTGGCTACCGTGGGCTCGGCCAGTCCAAACTGGTCCAGCCTGTTTCTGATGGTATCCACCGCCTGTTTTATCGCATACTCTTTGATACTCTCAATCTCCTGAGGTGTCAAAGACACTATGTAGGTGAGCCCTTCTTTTTTGAAAGTGAGCCCCTTTTGGGACTTCAAAAACTCGTCCATCTTTTTCGCATCGTCCTCGTCCAGGAGTTTGAAGGTGATTTTATTGTCCTTGACCCTAAGCTCGTCTATCAAAATATCATTGTCTTCCGCAAAATACTTTATGCTTGAAGCAATAGATTTGACCTTTGAAGCCACAGCCTTGTCGGTATCTACTCCCAAAAGCATATGCAAGCCCCCCTGCAAATCCAGCCCCAGGGTAATCTTGGGTCCGTTTATCCCCAAAAAGGTGGGGAGGGAGAGCGCCACCCCCGCAAAAAAAACCGCTATGAAAATAATCAGTCTGTAATTGAGCTTCATATCTTAACTCTCGATTTTTTTGGCTATGTAGCTCTTGTCTATCTTAACCTCTGTGCCCTCGTTGATTTTTGCCTTGATATGGTCTTCCTCATTTTTGACAACTTCAGCTATAATACCACCTGACGTTACAATCTTATCGCCCTTTTTGAGGCTGTTTACCATCTCTTTATGTTTTTTGGCCTGCTGTTGCTGCGGGCGGATGATTAGAAAGTAGAAAATTACGAAAATGATTACCAAAGGTAAAAGGGAACCTAAAATGCCTGCTCCTGCTTGTTGCTCCATACTAAATCCTTTTAAAAAATTTTTTGGAGAGTATTTTAACATTAAATTACTAATAAAAGCCTTTTTTACAGCTTTTATATTTTCCATGCCCCTTTATTTTGACAAATATGAAACAGTAAATACCCTTTTGGCTCTGACGGCTTTTTACCTGTTACTCAAAATGGATTACAAAGAGGCCTTTTGGAGCGGTTTTTTTATAGGAATATTCTGGTTTTACTGGATAGCTCTGAGTTTCAGGTATTACGACTTAAGCTGGCTTATCCCGGCCGTGATAGTGATAATCAGTATGGGATACGCTATTGTATTTTTTGCCGGATACTATCTGATAGAGAGGTTTTTTAAAGGGTGCCTGTTTGCAAAAGCCCTGTTTTTATGGCTCTTAAGCTATATCCACCCCTTTGGCTTCAACTGGTTCATACCAGATATTTTGCTTTTGGATACGATATTCTATCCGGATAAGTTGTCTTTTTTTATTTTTCTTATGCTTTTAGCCCTTACAATCCGGGTACCAAAAAGGTATAAGATTATTTCGCTCTCTTTACTGCTCCTTTTAAGCCTTTACAATCCATCAACAAAGATAGAGCCGGCTCCTTTGGATATCTACATAGCCACTACCCATATCCCGCAGGATAAAAAGTGGCAGTTAAGATACCGGGATAAAATCATAGAAAACAACTTCGCCCTTATCCAAAAGGCTATCGAAAAAAGAGCCGATGT
>JAMOUF010000015.1 GCA_027068245.1 Campylobacterales bacterium
CAACAGGTGCTGCGGTTTTGGGGGAGTGACTATGCAGACGGAAAAATACCATCTGGCAGAGGCGGCAGGCAGGCCCAAAGCAGCCATGATAGACAATACCGGAGCCGATGTGGTGGCTGCCGAGTGCAGTGCCTGCAGGGTGCAGATAAGCAACTCCTTGCACCAGGCAAAAAGTGGGGTGGAGTTTAAAAACCCACTGGAACTCATAGCCGATGCTTTAGATTGATTTAAATGATAAATCTGTATAATTAGATAAATCTAATTTAAAGGATGTCTATGAGAAAAATCGTTCTGCCTTTATTTGTTGCCGGAGCTCTCTTTGGAGCCGATGTTTCACACTCCCACCCCCACCACTGGTCTTACAGTGGTGATACTGGTCCGGCGCACTGGGGTGAACTGGACCCTGAGTTTTTTATGTGTAAGGAGGGGAAAAACCAGTCTCCCGTGGATATGAACAGATTTGTAAAGACAAAGCTTAAAAAACTCAAGGCCACTTACAGCGGAAACGCCAGAACGGTGGTAAACAACGGACATACGATAAAAGTGGAGACGATGGGAAGAAACGAGGTAGTGGTAGATGGAATTCCTTTTAATCTGTTGCAGTTTCACTTTCATACCCCGAGCGAAAACACCATAGAGGGAAAACACTATCCTATGGAGGCCCATTTTGTCCACAAAAGCAAAGACGGAGAGGTTCTGGTCGTAGCTTTGATGTTCGAAGAGGGCGAAAGAAACAGTGCCTTGGATAAAGTAGTGGCCGACTTGAGTTCAAAAATAGGTGAGAGCAGGCCGCTAAAGGAGATGTTCAATCCGGGCGATTTATATCCCAGAAAGCTCAAGTACTACAGATATAACGGCTCTTTCACCACGCCACCTTGCACCGAGGGTGTTAGGTGGATAGTACTTAAAAAACCCGTTACAGCCTCGAAAGAGCAGCTTATAAAGATGAACAAACTTATGGGAGACAACAACAGGCCAACCCAGCCCCTTAATGCAAGGCTTATACTAAAATAACCCTGTAAAGT
>JAMOUF010000016.1 GCA_027068245.1 Campylobacterales bacterium
AAATTTTTTATCATAATCTCGATGGTAAAACGGGCGTTGGCGTTGCCTCCTTCGTAGCCGCTGTAAATCAGAGGCAGCGACTTTTTATTTGCAAGCAGCAACGCCGTTACAACCCTTTTTACACCCTGGGGGCTCAGCTTCAAGTAGGGGTCTTTGTCCGCCTGTCCCCCTCCCAGAACCACCACGGCCATTGGGTTTACGGGATTTTTGTCAAAACTTTTCTCCTCCAGAGGTTTTAGCAGATAGTTGGAAAAAGATGTGCTAAGCAGTAAAAAGAGCAGGGCCGCCACAAACAGGCTCTTTTTGAACCTTTTGGCAAAAAAGGCCGCCGCAAACAGGGCGGCTATGAATATACCGGGCGGCAGCAGCAAAAGCGTGGCAAGTTTGGAGAGGGTGAAAATCAAACTATCTCCACGCCCCTCTCTCCGCTCTCAAGACGGCCCACCACATAGCCGCCGCTTTTTTTTACAACCACATCCACTCTGCTCTCATCGGTGACGACCACCATACCTATACCCATATTGAAGGTCTTATACATCTCCTGGGGCTCCACATATTTTGAGATAAAGTCGAAAATCGGCAGGGTTTTAATTCTGTCTTTGTAAATAACGGCCTTCAGGTTTTGGGGCAGGACTCTTGGAACGTTCTCCACAAGTCCTCCGCCTGTAATATGGGCCAGGGCCTTGATATCCTCTTTTATCTTTTTGTAGGTTTTTACATATATCCGGGTGGGCTCAAGCAGGATATCTTTTAGTTTTTTGCCCTCTATCTCATCTTCCAGGCTCA
Source organism: Campylobacterales bacterium (assembly GCA_027068245.1). Taxonomy (GTDB): domain Bacteria; phylum Campylobacterota; class Campylobacteria; order Campylobacterales; family Nitratiruptoraceae; genus Nitratiruptor. The sequence continues at coordinate 787 of JAMOUF010000016.1, forward strand.
TCTTCAGCTTTTCAAAGAAGAGCTTTCTAACCAGACTGTATCCGTTTGAGTGGATTCCGCTGGAAGGAAGGGCTATAAGCAAATCCCCCTCTTTTGGACTCTCTTTGTTTTCAAGCTCGCTCTTTTCGGCCACTCCTACGGCAAATCCGGCCAAATCGAAATCACCCTCTCTATACATTCCGGGCATCTCGGCCGTCTCTCCGCCAATCAGTGCGCATTCGGCCTCCAGGCAGCCCTGGGCGATACCTTTTATGACCTCTTTCGCCTCGTTTACATCCAGCTTTGCCGTGGCGTAGTAGTCCAAAAAGAAGAGTGGCTCGGCGAAACTGCATATCAGGTCGTTTACGCACATAGCCACCAGGTCTATTCCCACCGTGTCGAATTTTTTGGCCTCTATGGCAAGTTTCAGTTTGGTTCCAACTCCGTCGGTGGCCCCAAAAAGCACCGGCTCTTTGTACCCTTTTGGCAGGGCGAACCCTCCGGCGAACCCGCCGATGCCTCCAAGCACGTTCTCGTTGAAGGTCTTTTTGACAAAGGGCTTTATCTCCTCTACCAGTCTGGCTCCGGCGTCTATGTCTACTCCGCTATCTTTGTAGCTTATCACTCCTTATCCTTTTTATCCCACTGGCATTTGCCGAAAATCTTGTTGAAAAACCAAAGGCTTGGACAAAAGTTTGTAAATGCGAATATCAGTAGCATAATGATGATAAACGTCTGCAAAACCACGGCTATTTGAAACATTGTCTGGTCTGTGCGTCCCATGGCGAAAAGATACATGGTAAAACCAAGCATGATGGCCATCAGGATTCTTTGGGCTCTATCTCCACACATAATTCTCCTCCTTAAACATAATTTGCACTTTTGCCTTTTTCTTAGGTAGGATTATATCAAATTAATTTTAGCTTTTTTTGCTAAAATCAGACAAAATTTATCTTAATTGGAGCTAAAATGTGGTTTGAAGAGATACATAAGGACTTTTTTAAACAGGGTCTTAAAGTGGAGGAGAAACTGGCGGAGATTAAGAGCCCTTACCAAAAAATCGAGGTTTACGACTCAAAAGAGTTTGGAAGGATTTTGGCGATAGACGGACATGGGATGATATGCGAGAAGGATGAGTTTATCTATCATGAGATGATGGCCCATGTGGCCGTATGCACCCACAAAGAGCCCAAAAAAGTCCTGATAATAGGCGGAGGCGACGGCGGGGTCGCCAGGGAGGTGTTGCGGCACAAGGATATAGAGGTGGATATGGTGGAGATAGATGAGGAGGTGGTAAATATAAGCAAAAAATATTTTCCCCAGGTGGGTGAGTGGGACAACCCCAGGCTGAACCTGGTTATAGGTGACGGGATTGAGTTCGTGAAAAACGCCTCTCCAAAAAGCTACGACATCGTTTTGGTGGACTCAACCGACCCGGAGGGTCCGGCCGAAGGGCTGTTTGGCAGAAACTTTTACGCAAATGTTTTCAGGGTATTGAAAGATGACGGCCTGGTGGTAGCCCAGGGGGAGAGCTGGTGGATAGATATGCCGCTGCATAAAGAGATTATGGGGGTTATCGGGGAGTTTTTCAAAATAGTGATGCCATACAGGTTCGAGATGTATGTCTATCCCGGATGCAACTGGAACTTTATTTTAGGCAGCAAGCTCTACCATCCAACGGCCGATATGATTTTGCAAAGGGCCGATTTGATTGATGGGCTTAAATATTACAACTCAGATATACATAAAGCCTCTTTCGTTTTGCCAAACTACGTCAAAAGGGAGCTGGGCGAGCTGTATAAATGGTAGATTTGAAATACGCCATTGCCCTGACGGGAGGAATGGCTACGGGAAAGAGCACCACCGCCGCACTGCTTAAGCTATATGGGTTTAATATCATCGACGCCGACGCCATAGCCCACAAGGTTTTGGAGGAGCAAAAAGAGGATATAAGAAGGCTTTTTGGAGAGGAATACATAAAAGAGGGCAGAGTAGACAGAAAGGCGCTTGGAAAGCTGGTTTTTGGTGATGAGAACGAAAGAAGAAAGCTGGAGCGCCTTTTGCATCCAAAAATCAAAGAGGAGATTTTACGGGCCGCAAAAAAGCAGGAGGAGTTCGAAGTTCCATACTTCATAGATATCCCTCTTTATTTTGAGACGCGAAACTACCCCCTGAAAAAAGCGGTGGTGGTATATACGCCAAAGGATATTCAGACAGAGCGTCTTGCCAAAAGAGAGGGGCTTGAGATAGATGAGGCCAGGCAGAGGGTCTTGATACAGATGGATATAGAGCAAAAAAGGGCGTTGGCCGACTATGTGATAGACAACAGCCGTGATTTGAAACATCTGCAAAAAGAGGTGGAGAGATTTGTCGAAAGGATAAAAGATGAATATGGCATTGGTTAAATACAGCGCAAGCGGAAACGATTTTTTGATTTTTCACCACTTCAGGGATGAAAACAGGTCCGATTTGGCAAGAAAGCTTTGCCACAGGTTCGATGGAATCGGTGCGGACGGGCTTATCGTGCTGCTGCCTCACAGCGAGTACGATTTTATATGGCAGTTTTACAACGCCGACGGAAGCGAGGCGGCAATGTGCGGCAACGGCAGCCGCGCCGCGGCGCACTACGCATACAGTTTTGCTCTTGCTGATAAAAAGATGAGGTTTTTGACAAAGGCCGGCGTTATAGAGGCGAGGGTGGATGGCGATGTGGTGGAGTCCCAGCTTACCGATTTTAGGATAGTTAAAAAGGGTTTTGAAGAGGAGGGTCGCAACTGGTGGCTTATAGATACCGGCGTGCCCCACCTGGTGACTATCGTTGAGGATTTGACACAGTTTGACAAAGAAGTGGCTAAAAAAATGAGAGAGAAATACAACGCTAATGTAAATTTTGGTATAATATCTGGCCCAAAAAATCTGGGTATAAGAACCTTTGAAAGAGGCGTGGAGGATGAGACCCTTGCCTGCGGCACCGGAATGGCCGCTCTTTTTGTCAGGGCCTTTGAGGAGAACAGGGCAAAAAGCGATGTAAAGGTCTATCCAAAAAGCGGTGAGGAGCTCTCTATCCGGATAGAGGATGGAAAACTCTATTTTAAAGGCCGCGTCAAAAAGGTTTTTGAGACGTTCAAGGAGGAAAATTGAGGAAAGTTTTTACACTGATGCTGCTTTCGGCTCTTTTTTTGATGGGTGCCGATATGAAAAAGATACCCACATGGTATTATCAGATAAAAGATTTGAATCTGCAAAAAAAGAAGTTTTTCGATATCTTAAGGCCTCTTGTCAAAGAGGAGAACAGAAAGATTTTACGCCAAAGAGCTTTCGTGGAGGAGTTTTTCAAAGAGTATAGAGAAAACCCGATAATGAATGACGAAAAACTTGAAAAGCTGGCTTATATCGCCAAAAAATATAGAATCAAGAAATTTTACGACAAAGAGGAGTATCTGAAAAAAATCGATACTA
>JAMOUF010000017.1 GCA_027068245.1 Campylobacterales bacterium
CTAAATATCGAACACCACTGTATGGTAAACTCATCCAACTATATCACCACCTGTGACAGATACAGCGAAAACTTCTTAAAAAACGGCATCGAAATCGAGAATATGGAGTTCTTCTGTGTCCTTAGCGTAGCAAAAGAGCACTCCATCCCTGCCGGCGGGATTTTCGTGGTGACAAACCACTGCAACAGGGAGGCTCACAGGGAGTATATGAAAAATATCCCCAAAGCCAAGGATATTTTGCAAAATTATGTGAAAAATAGATTTAAAGGGGTCAGATGAAAAAGAATATTCTGGATTTTTTAAAAGAGGAGCTGCCCCTGTCACCAAACTTTAGGGCCAAGCAGATTTTCCAGTGGATTTATCAAAAGGGGGCGAAAACCTTTGAGGAGATGAGTAACCTTCCAAAAAAACTTAGAGAGGAGCTGGCCGAAAAGTTTGAAATAGGGGTTCCAAAAATTCTGAACGTTGAAAAGAGCCGTGACGGAAGCAAAAAATATCTTCTTGGGCTAAAGGACGGCCATACGGTCGAGGCGGTATTGCTCCCTATGAAAAAGGAGCAAAGAGACGAGAAGGGGAATATAGTCAAAGAGGCCAAATATACCGTATGCGTATCGAGCCAGGTGGGATGCAAGGTTGGGTGCGAGTTTTGTCTAACGGCCAAAGGCGGCTTTGTAAGAAACCTGACGCCAGGCGAGATAGTGGGACAGGTACTCGCCATAAAAGAGGATAATAATATAGCGGCAAACAGACGGGTAAACATCGTCTATATGGGTATGGGGGAGCCTCTTGACAACCTTGAGAACGTGGCGAAGGCGGTAAAGATATTCAGTGACGAAAACGGACTTAGCATCTCCCCCAGGCGTCAGACCATATCCACAAGCGGCCTGGCCCCAAAGATAAAAAAGCTGGCCGAAAAGAACCTGGGCGTCCTGCTGGCTATCTCTTTGCATGCCGTGGACGACGAGCTTAGGGAGAAACTGATGCCGATAAACAAGGCCTACAACATAAAAAGCGTCATAGATGCGGTAAAAGAGTTTCCTATCGACCAGCGAAAGAGGGTGATGTTCGAATACCTAATGATAAAGGATTTGAACGATGACATCAAAGCCGCAAAAAAACTGGTGAAACTGCTAAACGGCATAAAGGCCAAGGTAAACCTTATCTACTTCAACCCCTATCCGGGAAGCCCCTTTCAAAGGCCAGATGAGAAGAGGGTGAAAGAGTTTCAGGAGTATCTGTTGAAACATGGCGTCCTATGCACCATTAGAGAGTCCAAAGGGCTAGATATCAGCGCTGCGTGCGGGCAGTTGAAGGAGAAAGAGAGTGGATGTTCCGTTTAAAAACTATGAACTGATAATGGCGTTGGTGCTGGTGGTATCTGTCATATTGATGGTGGCCGCCTTTATAAAGATAAATATGGAGCATGAGGACGATTTGGATGACAACTCTTGATATAACGATGCTTATCATCATTGCCGGCACCGTTTTGGCGGGACTTATAGGATTTATCATAGTCACCTTTATGGACCACTAAATCCCTTTTTCAAGGTTTGGCACTCCCTCTCAAATCCCAGTGCCGATACTATTTTGTAACTGGTTTCCAGGTATTTGAAACTTAGGCTTTGGGCGTGGAGCATCAGTCTGGAAGCTCCCGTCTCTTTTATCCTCTCTCCTATATCCAGCTCTCCGTTTAGGTATCTTACCGACACATCCGTATCTACCCCGTAAACCGGGTCTCCTACAATCGGATGTTTCACGTGAAACAGATGCACCCTTATCTGATGCTGGCGTCCGGTGAGAGGAATGGCCTCCACCAGTGTGTCGCCACCGATATATACTACTGGCCTGACAAGGGTTTTAGAGGGTTTGCCCCGGGGGTCTATATAGACTTTCAGCTTTATTAGGCTAAAATCCCTGTTTTTCATAATAGGTTCGTCTATAACCAACTCTTTCGCGACCCTGCCTTTGACCAAAGCCAGATAGCTCTTTTTTATATCTCTTTTCTCAAAGAGCGGTTTTATCCTTTTTTCACTTTTTTTATCTCTGCTTATCAGCACCAGGCCACTGGTCTCCTTGTCGATACGGTGGGCTATGTTGGCCTCCATACCGTAAAGGGATTTCACCTCGTCTATAAGCGTATATCCGCTCTGCCGGTTTTTTGGGTGGACCATAAGGCCGCTGGGCTTGTCGAAAAGTGCAAAATCCCTGTGCTCGAACAGTGGGTTCAAACCCAGGCTTACAGGCTCAAATACCACCACCTCCACATCACCCTCCACAGTGGCCGATTTATCCAACAAAGGTTTGCCATTGACATAGACCTTTCTAGTATCGATAAATTTCTGAGCCTCCTTTAACGAAATCCCAAACTCATCCATTAAAAATTTAAACAGTTTTTTTGGCCTGTCAATATGAAATCTTTTTTTAACGAAGGGCAATATATCTCCTTAAGGATTAATTTGTTAATATAAAATCAATTATACACTCCAAATTTTAAAAATCAAAGGAAGTTTATGGTAGAGAGATACGCTAGAAAAGAGATGGCCGACAAATGGAATATGGAGGCGAAATACAAGGCCTGGCTCGATGTGGAGCTGGCTGCGGTAAAGGCCTGGAACCGGCTGGGTCTCATACCGAAAGAGGATATGGAGAAAATCCTGAAAAACGCGAAATTCGATATAAAAAGAATCGACGAGATAGAAAAAGAGACCAAGCACGACGTTATAGCCTTCCTAACAAGCGTGGCGGAATCGTTGGGGGAGGAGTCCAGATGGGTCCATTACGGAATGACAAGCTCCGATACGATAGATACAGCGGTGGCTCTGCAGATGAGAGATAGCCTGAAACTCATCATAGAAGATGTAAAGATGGTGATGGAGAGTATCAAAAAAAGGGCCCAGGAGCACAAATACACACTGATGGTGGGAAGAAGCCACGGAATACACGGAGAGCCCATCACTTTCGGCCTGGTTTTGAGTATCTGGTATGACGAGTTCAAAAGGCATTTGAAAAACCTTGAGGAGACGCTGGATGTTATAAGCGTGGGAAAGGTGAGCGGGGCTATGGGAAATTTCGCCCACGCACCGGTGGAGCTGGAGGAGTATGTGTGCGAGGAGCTGGGCCTAAAACCGGCCCCCATATCCAACCAGGTTATACAAAGGGACAGATATGCCAGACTCTTTACCACGATGGCGCTTATAGCCTCTACAATAGAGAAAATCGCCACCAATATCAGACATTTCCAACGCACGGAGGTTTACGAGGCGGAGGAGTATTTCAGCAAGGGCCAAAAGGGCAGCTCCGCCATGCCCCACAAAAGAAACCCGGTTCTAAGCGAAAACCTCACGGGCCTTGCCAGACAGATACGCTCGATGGTGATACCGGCTCTGGAAAATGTGGCGCTTTGGCACGAGAGGGATATCAGCCACTCCTCCGTAGAGAGATTTATACTGCCAGATGGATTTGTGACGCTCGATTTTGCCCTTCACAGACTAAACAACGTCATAGCCAACCTGGTGGTCTATCCGGAAAATATGATGAAAAACCTCAACCTCACAGGCGGCCTGGTATTTAGCCAAAGGGTTCTTTTGGAACTTACCAAAAGAGGCGTAAGCCGTGAAGATGCATACAAAATAGTCCAAAGAAACGCGATGAAGGTCTGGGAAAACATACAAAAGGGTATCTCTCCGGTAAACGAGAAGGGCGAGAGCCTCTTTTTACAGTATCTTTTGGAGGACAAAGAGCTTACGCAAAAAATTCCGGATAACGAAATCAGGGAGTTTTTCGATTACGATTATTACACAAAAAATGTAGACAGAATTTATAAAAGGGTGTATGGGGAATGATAAAAGTAATTAAAAGAAATGGAAGGGTAGAGCCGCTCGATATATCCAAAATCCAAAAATATACCAAAGCGGCCTGCGAGAACCTGGCTGGGGTTAGTCAAAGCGAGCTGGAGGTTGACGCCAAAATACAGTTTAGAGACGGTATCACCACAGCCGAGATTCAAGAGACGCTTATAAGAACGGCGGTGGACAAGATAGATATAGACAGGCCGAACTGGAGCTTCGTTGCCGCCCGGCTCTTTTTATACGACCTCTATCACAAGGTAAGCGGTTTTACCGGATATACCCACCTAAGAGAATACTTCGAAAGAGGCGAGAGGGAGGGACGGATAATACCGGGTCTCAAAGACAAGTATGACCTGGATGACTTAAACGACTATA
>JAMOUF010000018.1 GCA_027068245.1 Campylobacterales bacterium
GTTCGAAAAGCTGAAAGAGGCGGCGATGGGATTTGGATTTAAAAGCGTCGTAAGCGGGCCTCTGGTTAGAAGCAGCTACTATGCGGATATTTTGTAAAGGAAAAGTATGCTTGAATTTGAGATTTACGAACTGTTGGAAAAATATGGAATCAAAGTGCCAAAATATGAGGTTTTCAACAATTACCAGCATATCTATTTCGACAAATTCCCGGCCGTTTTGAAAATTGCCTCCAAAAAGATAGTCCACAAAAGCGACGTTGGAGGAGTGAGGCTTGGAATCGATTCGAACGAGGAGCTTGAGGCGGCAAGAAGCGAGATGATAAAGGAGCTTCAGTCCAGGGGGATATTTTTGGATAACGACGACTGGTTTATCGTGGAGGAGCAGGTTGAGGGAGAGGAATTTTACATAGGCGGGGTCTTTGACGCAATCTTCGAGGAGGTGCTGCTCTTTGGAAAAGGTGGAACGCTGCTCGAGATTGAAAAGGATATCTGTTATATCGACGTCTATTCGGATGATGAAGAGATAGTAAAGAGTTTTAAAACCACGAAAATCTCCAAAATATTTCCTAAATACAGAGGCAAAGAGTACAAGATGGAGTATGTGGTGGATGTGGTGAAGAAGTTTCAGAGGTTTTTTTTGGAGCAGGATGTGGTGGAGTTTGACGTAAACCCCCTCATCTACACCCCGCAAGGCTTTGTAGCCGTTGACGCCAGGCTGAAGATGGGCCCTAAAGTCCACAAAGAGCATATCGTAAAAACCGGGCTTTTTAAGAATGAAAAAGTGGCGATAATCGGAGCTACCAACAAAGAGGAGAAGGTTGGATACGCCCTGGCGAAAAACGCACTTAAAAGCAGCTGCGAGGTTTATTTCGTAAATCCAAGGATCGAGCGGCTCTTTTCAAAAAAGGTCTACAAAAGCGTATCCGAGCTGCCACCAATAGATACGGCCGCTATCGCCATAAAGGCGGAGTATGTTATAGATACGCTAAAAGAGCTTATAAAAAAGGGCGTAAAAAACGTGATAATCATCTCGGCAGGTTTCAAAGAGGCAGGAAACGCCCAGGCCGAGGAGGAGATAAGCCGCCTTGCCAAAGAGCATAATATTATCGTTGTAGGCCCCAACTGCCTGGGGATATACAATAGTGAAAAACACCTTAACCTGACCTTCGCGAAGGATGAGATTTATCCGGGCCATCTGGGGCTTGTGAGTCAGTCGGGGGCGGTCTTAAGCGCCCTTATAGACAAGGCGGCCACCTACTCCATTGGATTTTCACACATTATATCTTTGGGCAATATGGCCGATTTCAACTTCGCAAGCTCGATAAAGGAGCTAAACCAAAGAAGCGGCTGCAGATATATATCCATCTATGCAGAAGGGCTTAAAGACGGCAAAGCCTATTTGCAGCAGATAAGGGAGTCGAAAAAGGAGATAGAGGTCTACAAGGCTGGAAAGACCAAGGAGGCAAAAAGAGCCGCCTATACCCATACCGGCAACATAAGCGGCGACTATGAGATGCTTAGGGGGCTAAGCTATGCCGCAGGTGCCAAGATAAAAGAGGATATTGACTCGTTGATATTTTCTATGATGTACGAGAGGTTTGAGAGCGTCATAATACTTACAAACGCAGGTGGGCCAGGGACGATTTTGACCGATATCGTGGTTCAAAGCGGAAAAAAGCTGTATACTTTAAGCGACGAAGATATAAAAAGGCTGGATGAGGTATTGCCACCCAACTGGTCCAAAAACAATCCTGTGGATATCATTGGCGACGCCACCAGCCGCAGATACCAGGCCGCTTTGGAAGTTTTGGGAGAGAAAGAGGCTCTGATACTGGGTATCGTCACGCCCCAGTTTATGACCGATGCCCTAAATATCGCCAGGGTCTTTTTGGACTATAAAAACCTGGTTCCCATCTTTTTTGGAAGCGAGGCTTTCAAAGATGTGTTCGAGTTTTACAAGGAGCAAAGGGTGTTATACTTCGACGATTTGGAAAACGTTCAAAATATCTTATAAGGAGATGAGATGAAATATATAAAATGGTTCAAAGAGATATCACTCAAAGACGTTGAAGAGGTGGGCGGCAAAAACGCCTCTTTGGGAGAGATGTATAACGCTTTGACGCCTCTTGGGGTGAAGGTTCCAAACGGTTTTGCCGTAACCGCCACCGCCTACAAGCACTATCTGGACGTAAACAATCTTTGGGAGCCTTTGAAAAAGCTGTTTGAAAATTTCGATCCGGATGATATCGAGCAGCTTAGACGGGTTGGCAAAGCGGCCAGAGAGCTGATACTAAACGCCAAAATCCCGGATGATTTGAAAGAGGAGATTTTACAGGGATACGCGGAGCTTAAAAGGGAGTATGGAGAGGATGTGAGTCTGGCCGTTAGAAGCAGCGCCACCGCCGAGGACTCCCCTACCGCATCTTTTGCCGGACAGAACGAATCCTATCTCAACATCAAAGGAGAGGAGAATCTGCTTTGGGCCTATAAAAAGTGTCTGGCCTCCAACTTTACCGACAGAAGCATCAGTTACAAATACACCCATGGTTTCGATCCCTTGAAGGTCTATCTAAGCGTGGTTATTATGAAGATGGTAAGAAGCGACATGGGAAGCAGCGGGGTGATGTTTAGTATAGATACCGAGAGCGGTTTTAGGGATGTGGTTTTCATAAACTCCGCCTGGGGACTTGGGGAGAATGTGGTTCAGGGCACCGTCGATCCGGACTCTTTTTACGTTCACAAACCCACTTACCAAAAAGGTTACAGAGCCGTTTTGAAACGCTCCCTTGGCTCAAAAGAGTATATGATGGTTCTAAGCGACGAGCTGGAGAGGGCAAATCTTGCGGAGCAGTTTACCAAAAACGTCAAAACGCCCATCGAAAAGCGGCTCAAATACTCAATCACCGACGATGAGGTGCTAAAACTTGGACACTGGGCCATGCTTATCGAGGATCACTACAGCGAAGTGAGAGGAAAATATACACCTATGGATATGGAGTGGGCAAAGGACGGCATAGACGGAGAGCTCTATATGGTTCAGGCACGGCCCGAGACGGTCCACTCACAGCAAAAGGTTACGGAGTTCGAGATATATAGGCTGCTGGAAAAATCCAGAGTTTTGGTGACGGGACAGGCCGTTGGAGAGAAGATAGGAGCTGGACATGTGAAGGTGATGTACTCCATGGCGGAGGCGGACAAGTTCGAAGAGGGTGACGTGCTGGTGGCCCCTACCACTACCCCGGACTGGGAGCCTGTGATGAAAAAGGCCAGCGCCATCGTCACCGAGACCGGAGGCAGGACATGCCACGCGGCGATTGTGAGCCGGGAGCTTGGAAAACCGGCCGTGGTGGGGGCCAAGGGTGCTACCACCATACTAAAAGACAATATGCCAGTAACGGTGAGCTGCGCCGAGGGTGAGATAGGAAAGGTCTATGAGGGCATACTAAAATACGAGGTTCAAAAGGTTGACATATCCAAACTACCCCGCCCCAAAACCCAGATAATGATGAACCTTGGCAATCCGGAACTTGCATTTTCACTTGCGAAACTCCCGGTTGACGGCATAGGGCTTGCCAGGATGGAGTTCATCATCAACAACTACATAAAAGCCCATCCGATGGCTTTCAGGCATCCGGAGATGCTAACGGAGACGGAGAGGGCCCTTTTGGATGAGCTGGCGTTTCCTTTTGACGGGGATTATGAGGACTTTTTCATAAAGACGCTCAGCGAAGGGGTAGCTACCATCGCCAGCAGCGTATATCCAAAAAAATGTATAGTAAGGATGAGCGACTTTAAATCCAACGAGTATGCCAACCTGCTTGGAGGACGCCATTTTGAGCCTATCGAGGAGAATCCGATGATAGGTTTTAGAGGAGCCGCCAGATATACCCATCCAAACTATGCGGAAGGGTTCGAGCTGGAGTGCAAGGCTATGAAGAGGGCCGTGGAGATAATGGGTTTTGAGAACATCCATCTGATGATACCCTTTTGCAGAAGGGTTGACGAGGCAAAAAGGGTCAAAGAGGCGATGATAAGGCACGGCCTTGAAAACGTGACGATATATATGATGTGCGAGATACCCAACAATGTAATTCTTATAGACAAATTTTTGGAGGTTTATGAAGGTATCAGTATCGGCACGAACGACCTTACGCAGCTGACTTTGGGCGTTGACAGGGACAGCGAGATGGTGGCCTTCGACTACGAC
>JAMOUF010000019.1 GCA_027068245.1 Campylobacterales bacterium
AAAGGAGTCTATGTGGGACTTTATGGCCGAAAGTTTGGAGTGGATACCAGCTATCTCCTCTACATACCTGTCTATGCGGCTCTCAAATCCCGGCTGAAAAATATTTGAGCTTATCTGATCTATCCGGTATCTGCCGCTTTGCTCCAGATCAAATATTTTCTCCAGCTCCTCTTTAAAAGCGGCAACTTCCGAAGAGTCCAGATCGAAATCTCTTTTTTCCAATATCTTCAAAATCGCGAAAAGGGAGCTGTGAAGGTAGTTTATCTCATAAGGGTGCAGCTTTTGAAGCTTTATCCTTCTAAATATCCTCTCAAGATCGTATACCTCCTTCAAAAGGGCCTCGAAATTGCCAAAATCTTCCAAAAAGCTCTCTATCAGATCATATCTTCTTAAAAGCTCCTCTTCCTGAATGATGGGATTTAACAGCCTCTCTTTCAAAACCCTCTTGCCAATGGGCGTGGAGGTAAAGTCTATAAGCTTCAAAAGCGTCATATCATCCGGATTCTTGCTGATGATATCGAGCTGCTCCAGAGGGTTGTTGCCAAGATACAAGAACTTCTTGTTCGCCAAAAACTCCGGTTTTTGAAGTTTTTCCATGATAACCGGGTCGTGCTCTATGATAAAATCAAGCAGTATCGCCAGCGCCTCGCTGGCAAACGGGTATCTCTCCAGATCCAGATACTCTATGGGGGTTAAAAAGGAGTTGATGTCAAAAACTCTCCTAAAAAGCTCGTTTTGATATGTGATTTTGACTCTTTGACCGTTTTTGTGAAAATTTTTCAGCTCCAGATAAGTTATTATAAATTCCTCTTCCACATCGGTATCGAAGGTGACTATGACCTCACTGCTGTTGAAGGTGCCAAGGGCACTGAAAACCTCGTCCAGCGCATAGGTTTTGTCATCTTTGGTGGAGTATATCTCGTTTACCAAACACCTGCCCGTCGTCACGTCCACGGCGCTGTATCCGGCATAGTATGACCCTTTGCTCTGGCCTATGATGAGAGAGACCAGGA
>JAMOUF010000020.1 GCA_027068245.1 Campylobacterales bacterium
GGACAAGATAGATATAGACAGGCCGAACTGGAGCTTCGTTGCCGCCCGGCTCTTTTTATACGACCTCTATCACAAGGTAAGCGGTTTTACCGGATATACCCACCTAAGAGAATACTTCGAAAGAGGTGAGAGGGAGGGGCGGATAATACCGGGTCTCAAAGACAAGTATGACCTGGATGACTTAAACGACTATATAAAACCCGAAAGAGACCTGCAGTTCACATACCTGGGGATAAGGACCCTATATGACAGGTATCTGTTAAAAGACAAAGAGAACAACCCCATAGAGCTGCCACAGCAGCTATTTATGGCAGTGGCTATGTTTTTAGCCCAAAACGAGCTGGACTCACAGACATGGGCCAAAAGATTTTACGATGTGATTAGTAAATTCGAGGTTATGGTAGCCACGCCTACGCTTAGCAACGCCAGAACGAACAGACATCAGCTTAGCAGCTGCTATATAGGCTCCACTCCGGATAACATAGAGGGAATTTTCGACGGATACAAAGAGATGGCGCTTTTAAGCAAATATGGAGGCGGTATCGGCTGGGACTGGAGCCAGGTCAGGGGTATGGGAAGCTATATAGACAGCCACAAACACGCTGCCGGAGGTATAGTACCCTTTTTAAAAATAACCAACGACATAGCCATAGCCGTGGACCAGCTTGGCACAAGAAAAGGGGCCATAGCGGTATATATAGAGCCGTGGCACATCGATATAAAAGATTTCATAGACCTTAAAAAGAACAGCGGCGAGGAGAGAAGACGAGCCCATGACCTCTTTCCCGCTCTATGGATAAACGACCTCTTTATGAAAAGGGTGGCCGAAGATGGCATATGGACCCTTTTTGACCCTTATGAGACGAAGGATTTGACGAACCTTTGGGGAGAGGAGTTTGAAAAAAGATATATAGAGTATGAAAACAGTCCCGATATAACCAAAGAGAGAGTGAAGGCGAAAGAGCTTTGGAAGATGATACTAAGAAGCTATTTTGAGACGGGCAACCCATTTTTATGTTTCAAAGACAACGCCAACAGAGCCAATCCCAACGAACACAAGGGAATTATCAGAAGCTCCAACTTATGCGTTACGGCGGATACGAGACTTGCGACCCAATTTGGTTTAGTCAGGGCCGATGAACTTGAAAGGATGCAACAAGAGATTATCGCCACATACGATTTTAGAACGGATGGAGACAAAGATGAACTTGGCGTTGGAGTTGCACAGTGCCTTAGAATGTATAAAACAAAGGAAAATGCGGATATATTCGAGATAAAAACAAAAGACGGATACTCAATCAAAGCTACTGCGTGGCATGAGTTTTACGTAATCCGTAACGATGAGGTTGTAAAAATTCCACTAAGAGAGCTGAGAGTAGAAGACAGACTTTTAATCCAGTCCGCAAAAGGACAGTTTGGAAAAGAGGGCTACTATGAGCTTGGCTTTATCAGCGGTCTTATAGCCGGAGACGGGACTTTTGCAAAAAAGACTGCGATTATTGACCTCTATAATGAAGATATAACTTTGAAAGAGCTGGTAAAAGAGTCTTTGGAAGAGATTATCAAAAGAGATTATGAAGGCATAAAAAAAGATATGAAGGTGGAGATACCCTCTCAATTTAACCATACCGAAAACTCTAAAAAAATCAGATTTCAAAACAAAAGAGTTTATCACGTGCTTGATGGTCTGGGTTTTAACAAAGAGACAAAATTAAATGTGCCGGAATTTGTATACAGAGGAAAAGAGGAGTGCGTAGTCGGCTATTTACAGGGGCTTTTTACAGCAGATGCCACTGTAAACAAAATTAAAAATAATAAAATTCCAACATTTGCCATTCAATTGGCCTCAATATCTTGCAAATTTTTGGAAGAAATTCAGATTCTTTTGTCAAATTTTGGTATTAGAAGTAAAATATCCCGAATGAGAGAGGATGGAGAGAGCCATTTTAGCCATAAAGAGAAAAATTATCTCTCAAAAGCTCTTTTTAGACTCAACATAAACGGCCATAATGCCATAAACTTTATCAAACAGATAGGCTTTTTAGGTGCCAAACAACGACGAGCCTATAAAATTTTGCAAGAACGTATAAAACTTGGGTACTCTGAATATGGAAGAAAAAAAGAGTATTTTGAAGTCGGGATTAAA
Organism: Campylobacterales bacterium; assembly: GCA_027068245.1. Classification (GTDB taxonomy): domain Bacteria; phylum Campylobacterota; class Campylobacteria; order Campylobacterales; family Nitratiruptoraceae; genus Nitratiruptor. The sequence goes on from JAMOUF010000020.1 coordinate 2,147, forward strand.
AGTATAGAGTTCGTAGGCAGAGAGGATGTTTATGATACGACTCAGCTTTATAACCACAGTTTGATATTCAATGGAATCGTTACCGGAAACTGCACCGAGATTTTTCAGAACACCGAACCCAACCACTACAAAGTAAAAGTGGAGTTCGAGGACGGCTCCTTTATGCTTTATGAGGAAGAGGAGGATGTAAAGACCGATGTTGGAATAGTCAAAAAAGCCAAAAAGATAACCTCTTTGGACTCGATAGGCGGTAAAAAGGTCTTTATCGTAGAAAAAGAAAAAATCGACGGAATGACCGCCGTTTGCAACCTGGCAAGCCTCAATCTTAGCAAAGTCAACAGCAAAGAGGATATCGAAAGAGTGGTGCCGGTGGCCGTCAGGATGCTGGACAATGTGATAGATTTGAACTTTTATCCCCTAAAAAAGGTGAAAACCACCAACCTAAAAAGCCGCTCCATCGGCCTTGGGGTTATGGGAGAGGCCCAGATGCTGGCCGAAAAACAGATAGAGTGGGGAAGTGACGAGCACTTCAAAACCATAGACGAAATTATGGAGATGGTAAGCTACAATGCCATAAAATCCAGCTCCAACCTGGCTTTGGAGAAGGGAAGCTATCCCGATTTTGAAGGCTCCAAGTGGAGCAGGGGGATTTTCCCCATAGATACGGCGAACAAGGAGGCAAAAAAGCTCACGCCAGAAAGGGGCGGCCTCTTTGGATATATCTATGACTGGAATGAGCTTAAAGAGAAGGTAAAAAGAGATGGTATGAGAAACGGCTATCTGATGGCCGTGGCACCCACAAGCTCCATATCCATCCTAACGGGCACCACCCAGACCATCGAGCCGGTATACAAAAGAAAGTGGTTCGAAGAAAACCTAAGCGGCCTTATCCCCGTGGTTGTTCCAAACCTGAGCCCGGATACCTGGCAATACTACACCCCCGCATACGATTTGGACCAAAGAGTGCTTATAAAAGCGGCTGCGGTAAGACAGAAATGGATAGACCAGGGCCAGAGCGTAAACATCTTTATCCGGCTGGATAGAGCCAGCGGAAAGTATCTGCACGATATCTACACCCTGGCATGGAGACTGGGCCTCAAATCCACCTACTATCTAAGAAGCCAGTCTCCCGAAGTAATTGAAGATGTGGCTGATAGAAGTATGGAGTGTATGGGATGTCAATAAAAAAAGATGTCCTTTTTAAAAAGATTGATTTTATAAGCGAAGATATACGCTTTTGGCACAACCTAACCATTGCCCTTCTATCCGGACTGAGCGGTATAGCTTATCTATATGCGCAAAACAGGCTTACCCCAAACTGGCTTACCATTTTACTGGTCCTTGCCGGGACTGCGGCCCTGTTTGCCATAGTTTTGATTGTCCGCTATAATTATAATAAACGGGAAAAACTTTTAAACCTGATAAAAAAATTGAAAGAGAATTAATATGTATGAACTTGTCTTTGGTGTTTTAATATTTTTCATCCTGGGAATAATCTTTTGGATGGTATGGGACAATTATCAACGGTTGAAGCTCCATGATTAAAATCATCAAAGGCGACATTACGAAGCTGAAAGTGGACGCCATCGTAAACGCCGCAAACCCGACACTGCTTGGAGGCGGCGGAGTGGACGGGGCCATCCACAGGGCTGCCGGGCCGAAACTTTTGGAAGAGTGTAAAACACTGGGCGGTGCAAAACCGGGAGAAGCCAAAATCACGCACGGATACAACCTGCCGGCAAAATGGGTTATACACACCGTAGGGCCCATCTACAGAGGCGGCAGGGAGGGAGAACCTATAATCCTGAAACGCTGTTATGAAAACAGTCTTTGCATAGCCAGAAGCTACGGCCTAAAAAGCATCGCCTTTCCCTCCATCAGCACCGGGGCATACGGATATCCGATAGAGGAAGCCAGTGAGATTGCCCTATCTACCATAGAGTGGTTTTTGGAAAACTGTGCCTATTACGAGATGGAGGTCATCTGCGTATTACATAGTGACAGGGACTACAAAGTCTATATAGAGACCGCCAAAATGCTGGGGATAGAGTATGAGCTG
>JAMOUF010000021.1 GCA_027068245.1 Campylobacterales bacterium
CAAAGGGAGCTGAAAGTCCCTCTGGTTATCAACAAAGAGGACTCGTTTTTACTCCAGACGGAGCAGTTTGGGATGAGCTTTGAAAAGAGCCGTCCGGATATCGAAGTGGAAGGTGATGGCAAAATCGACATAGATGGGGTGAAAATAGGATTTCTCCACTTTCCCGGACACACTCCCGGCAGCTCGGTTATAGACTTTGGGGACGCATGGTTTAGCGGGGATTTTATATTCAAAGGAAGTATCGGAAGGGTGGATTTTCCATACAGCAGCCCCGAGCAGATGAGAGAGAGCCTGCGAAAATTTGGCCGCATCGAGTATGACAGGCCCGTCTATCCGGGACATGGGGAGGCCACAACCATCAAAAACGAACAAAAATATATCGACTACTGGCTCAGGGCCATCTAAGCCTTGTCTAAAATATGTTTTTTTGGAGTGTAGGTGTGGAAAGTACCTCCAAACACCTTTTTCTCCTCCACGAACCCTTCAACCGCCACATCCGCCTTTGGACCCTCTTTTTTCAACACGCTGGCTCTAAACAGCACCCTCTGGCCCACAACCACAGGGGCCAAAAATTTTACCTCGGCCCCCGTTAAAACCACGAACTCCTCGTTTATGGCAGCCATTGCGGCAAAATCCGCCGCGCTGAAGGTAAAACCGCCGTGGACCAGCCCCCTCTCGTCTGCTGCCATAAAATCCTTTGTCTCAAGCTCCACTTCGGCGAAACCCTCTTTTAGTTTCACCAAACGGCCGCTAAAATCAGGGTCGATTTTTAGATGGGTTTTCAGTCTCATCCAAACACCTTTTTGTAAAGCTCCTCGTCAAATCCCACCAGAACCTCACCGTTTTCAAGCTCGATAACAGGCCTTTTGATAAGCAGGTTCTCTTTGCAAAGCCACTCTCTTTTACCGCTTTCGTCCAGGTTCAGCTCTTTTAGTTTCAGTTGTCTGTATTTGGTCCCCCTGGTATTGAAGAGCTTGTCGATGCCAACCTTTTTTATCCAATCATCTATCT
>JAMOUF010000022.1 GCA_027068245.1 Campylobacterales bacterium
CGCCATGGCACCCAACAGGTCCGGTGCCAGCTTACTTGCAATAAAAACCGTGGTAGGGCCGTCCGCACCGCCAATGATGGAGATGGCGGCCGCATCCTGAAGTGAAAAGTCGAATATCCCAAGCTGGCTTAAAGCCACGGCACCAACCAGCGTTCCAAATATCCCAAACTGGGCCGCGGCACCCAAAAGAGCCGTTTTGGGGTTTGCCAAAAGGGGCCCAAAATCGGTCATCGCCCCCACACCCATAAATATGAGTATGGGAAAGAGCTCGTTTTCTATACCGGCTTTGAAAAGCTCGCCTATAAACCCGCCCTCACCTATGATGTTAGCCAGCGGGATGTTTGCCAGAAGTCCCCCAAATCCTATAGGTATCAGTAAAAGAGGCTCAAAACCCTTGGCTACTGCCAGATAAAAAAGCAAAAAGGTGATGCCTATCATTATAATCCTGCCTACGCTTTGGTGAAATTTTGATATTTCATCACCTTTTGCATTTTTTACGCCCTCTTGGGGATGTAAAAAGGCGTAGATACCGGTCTGTTTGTAGAAGTTGTAAAATAGGGACAAAAAGCCTTTATCCTCACTATGCTGGGTTTCAACTTTTTTTTCTACTTTGACTTCATCTTTCGTCATATGGTTGACTGTGGCTATGGCACCAATTGGTATCAAAACCACTGCCAGCGCCAGTATGAACTGTATCAATCTCTTTTTCATTTTTTACTCCATTGTGGCAAGGACTTGACCCTCTTCTACCTGGTCGTTGATTTTTACCGCGATGTGGGCAATAACTCCATCCTTGGGGGCTGGAATGTCTATCTCCATCTTCATCGATTCCAAAATCATTATCTTGTCTCCGGCTTTTACCTTGTCGCCCGGATTTACCAAAATCTTCCAAACGCTTCCCGGAACCGGAGCTTTGATTTCCATCATACCGGGCGCAGCCTCTCCAAGAGCTTCCGGCTCTTCCACTATCTCGGCCTCTTTTTTCGCCTCTGCCTCAGGTTTTACCTCCACATTGCCCTCGGCAATCTCAACAACAAATTTCTCACCGTCAACGATAACCGTATAAATTCCATTTGCTTTAGCCACTTTCTCCTCCTCCATTTCACTAATTTTTCTAACCATTAATGGGCTTTCGCCTTTTAAAAAGGCTATACCCTTGTCCCCGCAGGATGCGGCGATAAATATATTCTCTTCAGTAGTGTCTATGTTTTCCTCTTCAAGTTTCTTTTTCCAGTATGCGATGGATTTCGTCTCGTCCCTGTCTGCTATATCCAGCGGATTTTCCGTTGTAGGCTCCAGACCCAGCTGCTCGCTGGCGAGCCTTATTATCTCCTCATCCGGTTTTACGGGAGTCTTTCCAAAATATCCAAGTACCATCTTTCCATATCCGGGAGCAATCTTTTTCCAGGGCCCGAACATTACGTTGTTGAAGGCCTGCTGCCAGTAAAACTGGCTTACCGGCGTAACGCTCGTTCCAAAACCGCCCTTCTCAACAACCTCTCTCATAGCTTTGATGACTTCCGGATATTTGTGAAGAATTTTATTGTCCCGCATCATCTGGGTATTTGCCGTCAACGCGCCTCCGGGCATCGGGGAAAAGGGTATCAAAGGACTTACCTGCGTAGCTTCAGGTGGGATGAAGTAGTCGGCCAGGCACTCTTTGAGTCTCTCTTCATAATCCAGCACCTTCTCCATATCCAGTCCGCCAAGATCAAATGGTTTTCCTTTTACCGCGTGGAGCATGGTGATGATATCGGGCTGGCTCGTTCCACCGCTTACCGGCGATGCGGCCAGGTCTATTCCGTCAACGCCCGCTTCCAAAGCGGCCAGATATCCGGCTACGCTGACCCCGGCCGTCTCGTGGGTATGAAGTCTGATATGGGTATCGTCGCCAAGCAGACGCCTTGCCATTTTGATGGTGTCGTATACCTTTTGCGGGGTGCTTGTGCCGCTGGCGTCTTTGAAGGCGATGGAATCGAACTCTATACCTCTATCGAGAATTTCTCTAAGCGTCTTTTCGTAAAATTCAGGAGTGTGGGCTCCCTCGCAGCCTGGAGGAAGTTCCATAATGGTTATGACGATCTCATGTTTCATACAGTGTTTTTTTATACATTGCGCGGAGTATTCCAGGTTGTCAACGTCGTTTAGCGCGTCGAAATTTCTCACCGTGGTAGTGCCGTGTTTGGCAAAGAGTTTTGCGAACAGGTCTATCATCTCACGGCTTCCGGTATCGAGCATCACCGTGTTGATGCCTCTGGCAAGCACCTGCAGGTTGGCCTCCGGGCCCACCTTTTCTCTAAATGCGTCCATCATATCGAAAGCGTTTTCTCTTAGATAGAAAAAGAGGCTTTGAAACCTGGCCCCTCCTCCAAACTCGAAATGGGTGATACCCACATCCTTCGCAGCGTCAAGTGCTGGCAGAAAGTCTTTCATCAGCACCCTGCCCCCAAAGACGGACTGAAAACCGTCCCTGAAGGTAGTATCCATCACATCAATATATTTTTTCTTCATAGGCACCTCTTTTTAAGATTTTTTCGCATGGTGAATAGCGGCGGCCATAGCGGCTACTCTTTTGAGTTTTTTCCGTTTGGTGGTAACCGGCGGCTCTTTTTTATCCTCAAAAGCCTCTGGAAAGTATTTCAGCAAAAGCTTATGCTGCCACTCCAGGACGATCACCATAAGATATAGAAACAAAAATACTATGGTCATACCGAGGACCATATATTTAAAAGCCTCCAAAATCATCAGACACTCCTGTAAATTTAATGCCCTATTTTATGAAAAAATAGCTTATAAACTTATATGATTTTGGCTTTTAAAATTTTTTGTGCTTAATCTACACACAGATATGATTTGTAAAATCTGGTTTAACGGCTTTTCAATGAAAAAACTGTATTATCATTAAAAACCCAAGGAGAGCCGATGGAGTTTTTATGGGCCCTGATTGATCTTTCAAACGCCATGGCCCTATATATTTTGCTGGGCCTTTTGCTGGCCGGGATTTTGCATGAGGCAGTGCCCGGTGATTTTGTAAGAAGACATCTTGGACAAAGCGGCATAAAATCTGTCATAAAAGCCACGCTGCTTGGAGCTCCCATACCCATATGCTCCTGCGGGGTCATACCTCTTGCCGCATCTTTGCAAAAAAGCGGCGCCAGCGCGGGGGCGGTTTTGAGCTTTTTGATATCCGCGCCCATTACCGGCATCGACTCCATTCTTGCCACATATGGTATTTTCGGTATGCCTTTTACCATCTACAGAGTAATCTCTTCAGTATTTATAGCGATTATGGCTGGTATATTGGTAAATATTTTCGATAAAAAAAAGCCCAGGTTTTTCCAGGGTGATAAAAGGGAGTTGCTCTTTCATCCGGATAGTAGAAAAAGGGCCGTAAAAAAGCCTTTTTCAATAAAAAGAGCCCTTCATTACGCCTTTTTCGTTTTACTAAAAGATATATCCGGACCTCTTTTTTGGGGTCTGGTGGCAGGAGCTGCGATAACTGTTATGATTCCGGACGAGATTGGGGAGTTTTTGAAAAACCATACGGCACTTTCGTATCTTTTAGCCATTTTGATAGCCGTGCCTATGTATGTCTGTGCCACAGCCTCTTTGCCAATTGCTGCGGCCCTTGTGATAAAGGGAGCTCCACTTGGTGCGGCTTTTATATTTTTGACGGCCGGCCCCGCCACCAACACGGTTACCATAGCCGTGGTAAAAAAGATGCTGGGACTTAGGGCAACGCTAATATATCTTGGCTCCATAGCGGCTGGAAGCCTGCTTTTTGCCGTGATTTTGGATTATTTTTTCCATTTGGAGATAAAAGGAGCACTAAATATGGGTAGTGAAGGCTCTTTGGCAGATTATGCCGCTTCTTTGTTACTTTGGGGGTTTATCGGCTATTTTATGCTCTTTGGCAAAAAGGAGTGCGAGGCATAGCCTCCTACTCCCTTATCTGTCCCTCGCCGTAAATGACATATTTGTATGTGGTAAGGTCGTTTATCCCCATCGGGCCTCTGGCGTGAAGTTTGTTCGTACTGATACCAACCTCCGCTCCAAATCCGAAAACCCCTCCGTCGGTGAATCTGGTGGATGCGTTTAGATATACGCAGGCGGCGTCGATGCCGTTTATAAATTTTTGCGCCGCCTGGCAGTTTTGGGTAACTATAGCCTCACTGTGGCCGCTGC
>JAMOUF010000023.1 GCA_027068245.1 Campylobacterales bacterium
AGATATTTTCTACTTTTTTTTGGCCTTTTTGGCCTACAACATATCCAAAATCATCAGCGCGCTGCGCCTAAACTACTATTTTAAAGAGATAGGCATAGAGCTGGATTTTTTTACGGGACTGAAACTCTACTATATGGGGATGTTTTACAACCTTTTTTTGCCTGGCGGCATAGGAGGTGACGGATATAAGATATATATATTAAAAAAGAGAAAAAAATCCACATACAAAGAGCTTGTAACCGTTACGCTGCTTGACCGCGTCAGCGGCCTGGTGGCGCTTCTGTTTTTGGGAGCGCTCTTTTTTATTTTCAGCTCCTTTGCAAAGGTTACGGCTCTTAAAATCGCCGCCATCGCCGTTTTGATACTATCTTATCCGGCTTTTTTCGCTATTTATCTGAAGTTTTTCAAAAAATATGCCAAATATCTGAAAGAGACGGTATTTTTGGGCTTTTTAGTCCAGCTCTTTCAGCTGCTAAGCGCATACTTTCTGCTCCTTTCCCTGCCTCAAAACCCGCCGGTTATAGACTTTTTGGCCCTGTTTTTCATATCCAGCATCATAGCCGTACTACCTATTACATTTGGTGGAGTTGGCGCCAGGGAGGCGACCTTTTTATATGGGCTGAGGTTTTTGGGATACGACCCCTCTTTGGGGGTGGCCTTCAGTTTTCTGTTTTTCTTCATAAATCTTCTATCCGGACTTATAGGGATAATTTTCATCAATATATCAAAAGAGATTTCCCAAGCTCGTCATCCAACACGCCAAAATATTGAAGAAGCAGTATAGTTATCACAATAAGCGCTATGGTGCCGATTATGGCAAATGCGATTTTTACCCAGCTGTATGGCCGCTCTCCTACCACCTGGCCCGTCTGGCCGTTGATGAAGTAGTTATACTCCCTATCTCTCCATTTTACGCTACCCCAATATACCGGAACGAAGAGCCCGTCAAGTTTTATGTCGTAAAACTCCCTCTCGATTCTTGATATCAACTGCCTGTCACCGCCAATATCTCTTCTTATGGCGGCTCTTAGCGCTCCTTCGACATACCCTTTTACTGCCTCAAAGGAGACTTTTGGCTCAATATTGTACTCATAAGATATCTCGCCGCTTAAAACCTCATCCTCCAATTTTTTGTTCTCTTTTAGATCATACTCAAAATATCTTATCTGCTGGGGCGCATCCAAAAAAGAGATATTCAATATATCCTCAAATCCCAGATCAAGCTCCCCGCTTACCGGATACCATCTCGTCTCCCTCTGCCTTACACGCCTCACCTTTCCATTTAAATAGATGGTTCTGGTTATGAAGTAGTCCTCTCCTCTTTTACCGCTATATCTTAAAAAACACCTGAATTTGTATATCCACGCAGGAAAGTAGTAAGCTTTAAGCTCTTTGTAGTTTTTGAAAAACTTTTTAAATCCGGACGGGGCAAACCATAAAGAGCCGATCTTTTTTTTAAGAAGAGCGCCGGCTTTTTTGTGAGAGACTTTGAAAGGGATGAAGGAATCCAATCTGTATTCATTTAAAAAACGGCCGATTAAAGGGGTGTCGCAATAGGGGCAAAATCCGCTTAACAAATTGTCCGGAACATCTGATATACCAGAGCATGAGGGACAGAGAAACTCAAGATCGCCTTTGTAGTATGAAAAATTTTCAAACTCTTTATACTCAACGCTCTTTGGCGCAAGCTCCAAAGCTCTTTCAAACCCGCAGTAGTGGCAGCTGAGTCTGTCTACATCATAGACCAGATATGCCCCGCATCCGGGGCAGTCTACCTTTTTAGCCTCTATCTTCATCTAACGGTGGCGGAACTTTCTTAAATATCTCGGACAATACCTCACCGGCCTTTTTCCACTCCTTCATCCCCTCTTTCCAAACAAGCGTATCTTTGTTTATATCGCCTTTGAGTATCAGCTCTTTTACCTGCTCTTTCGTAAAAGGGCCCATGGGTTCGTCGCCTCTGGCTATGTAAAACTGCTCCTTTGGAATGGGAGGCGGAGTTTGGGATGAGTTTTCAAAAAGGTGGTTCGCAGCGGCGAGACCCGCTCCAAGACCAAGCAGCTCCGAGCCTGAGCCTCCCTTTGAGATACCCTCTGCGCTTTTGAACTTAAGATACTGGTCCATATCTTTCAAAACCTTCATGGAGCTGTATTCGTCTATCGCTTTTTCCACCTCTTTTGGCAAGGAGATGTTCTCAATAAGCAGTTTTTCCAGTGAAAATCCATATTCGTTGAAAAAGGGCTGCAGCTCATCTTTTATCCGCTCCCCAAGCTCTCTGTAGTGCTTCGCCAGCTCTATGACGGAGATGCCGCTTTTTGCCAAAACCTCCGGAAGTTTGGAGACTATCAGATTCGAGAGCCTCTCGTCAACCTCATCCAGCGTAAAAAGCCCGTCGGTTCCGGCAACCTCTTTTATAACCTTTGCGGCATCCTTAACCCGTATCTCATAGGTGCCAAACGCTTTTACTCTCACAGGCCCAAGCATAGGGTCTTTGATGATGATGGGGTTTTTTGTCCCCCACTTTAAATCGGAAAACCTTTTGGTGTTTACGAAGTAGACTTCGGCCTTGAAAGGAGACTCAAAGCCGTGGTCCCAGTGCTGCAGATTCGTAAGCAGAGGAAGGTTCTTCGTCTCCAGCTCATAAATCCCTGGCCCCAACACATCGGCTATCTCTCCCTCGTTTACAAAAACTGCCTGCTGAGACTCCCTGACAATCAGTTTGGCGCCATACTTTATCTCGTTGCCTGCCCTGTCAAAACGGTAAATTATCGTATCGTTACTCTTATCAAGCCACTCGATTACATCTATAAACTGGCCCCGCAGCCAATCAAACAGCCCCATTTCGTTCCTTTTTGGCCTTCACCTCAAGCAGCGCCTTTTTCAACTCCTCCTCGGCCTTCTTAAGCTCCTCTTCCGCCAGTGCCCTGGCCTTTTTGCCCTCGTTAGCTATCTGTAAAGATTCATTCAGTGTCTCGATAAGCGTTCTGTTGGCCTTTTTGACGCTCTCTATATCAAATACTCCTCTTTCTATCTGTGTTTTCACCTCTTTGTTAGCCATTTTGAGGCTCTCGGCGTTCTTCTCCAGAAGCTCGTTTGTCAAATCGGTGGCCTCTTTGAGACTTTTCGCTGCATCTTTGCTGCGTAAAATAGTGATAGTCTGGGCCAGCTGATTTCTCCAAAGAGGCACCGTGTTTACCAAAGTGGAGGTAATTTTGTTTACCAAAGCCTTGTCGTTCTCCTGGATAAGCCGGATACTTGGGAGTGCCTGCATTGCCACCTGGCGGGAAAGTTTCAGGTCGTGAACCCTTCTTTCAAGGTCGTTTTTAAACTCCCTTACCTCCCTAAGCTCCTGCACTTTCAGCATATCCCCGTCTTTTGCCGCCTCTTCGAACTTGGGAATTATCTCCTCTTCAAGCTCTCTTATCTTCTCTTCACCCGCTTTTATATAGAGCTCCAGCTTTCTAAAATAGTCCAGATTGGCCTCATAGAGTTTCTCCAAAGAGACCAGGTCGTGCATAAGTTTCGATTTTTGGCGCTCGAGGTTGTTGGCGATGGTGTCTATCTGGTCTCTCACCTCTTCATATCGTTGGATATATTTCGCGACAGGTGAGGTAAACCCAAGCAGTTTTTGCCACCAGCTAAGCTCCTGGGGTTTCATATCGTCCACGTCAAACCCCCTGATGGCGGCGACCATATTGTTCAAGCTCTCACCAGCCTCTTTCAAATCCTTGTTTTTAACACCCTCTATCATCTGGTTGGATATCTCATCCAGTTTCTCCTGGGCCTCTACCCCAAAATATATTACGGAGTTTCTGTTTTTGAAATCCAGCTCCCCTTTATACTGCTCTATCAGCGCCTCCTCCTCTTTTACCACCGGAGCCAGCGGCTCCTCTTTTTTTTCGATAATCGCCTTTTCCACATACTCTTTCGTAGTTACATCCATCATCTCTCCTTTATCTGTCTGTCTAAAACTTTGATTTTCGTATCGAGTTCATCCACCCCTCGGCTTTTAACCTTTTGCAGCTCTCTTTCGAATTTCTCCTCTGCCTTATCCATAAGATTGTATAGGCTCTTTTTCAACTCCTGGCTCACCTCCTCCTGGGTATTTATATATGATTTTGTAACATCGTATATGGAGTCCAGGTAGACCACGAGAAACTTTCTGAGGTTTCTTAT
>JAMOUF010000024.1 GCA_027068245.1 Campylobacterales bacterium
CACGGCGGTCAGCCACAGGGCCTATGCGGACGCCCTGACCGCTTACAAAATCGTGCAGATGGCTTTGAAAAAGCTTCCAAAGGAGGTGAAGACCACCGAGGATTTGATAGATTTCGCCAAACAGGGCAAAAAGCTCAACGCCTAAACACCAGTCTGTCTATAATCTTCGCCCCAAGCAGGTCCCCCCATACGTTTATCGCCGTTCTAAACATATCCAAAAACCTGTCTACGGTGATAATAAGAGCGATATACTCCACAGGAAGCCCCACGCTGTCCAAAATAAGCGTCATCATAATAAGCCCGGCCCCGGGTATTCCCGCCGCCCCAATGGAAGCGAAGGTGGCCGTTATGAATATGATTATCTGCTGAGAGAGGCTTAAATCCACTCCGGCAAGATTTGCTATATACATAACGGCTATCGATTCATAAAGAGCCGTTCCGTCCATATTGATGGTGGCTCCCAAAGGGAGCACGAATCCAGCCACTTTTTTATCAACGCCACCCTTTGTCTCGGCAACCTCTATCGATACGGGAAGAGTTGCGGAGCTGGAGGCCGTGGAGAAGGCTACGATAACCGCCTCTTTGATTTTTAAAAAGTATTCATAAGGGTTGAACCTTCCTACCAGATAGGCAATAAGTGGCAGCGTAACTAAAGCGTGCGTAAAAAGCGCCGCCAGCACCGTCAGCACATAGCTGTAGAGATTGAAAATGGGCTCGAGCCCGTTTTTGCCTACCGTATAGGCTATGAGGAAAAAGACACCGATTGGGGTCAGGTTGATGACCCATTTGGCTATTACCATAAAGGCGTCGTTTATGGAGTCGAAATAGGTATAAAGAAACTCTTTTTTACTCTTTTGGATATACAAAGAGGCTATGGCAAACAAAATGGTGAAAAATATGATAGGCAGTATGGCACCTTCGCTTAAAGCCTTGAATATATTTTGTGGTATGAAAGAGAGTATAAAATCCGAGAAACTGAGCTCCTTTGGCTCAACTGGCGGAGTATCTACCGTAAGCGCGCTCACTGCCCCGCTTCCCGGATTGAATATGTTAAATACAATCAGCCCAAGTAATACCGCAAGCGCCGTTGTGGTAAGGTAGTAGACGAATGCCTTGATACCGATGCTTTTAAGCTCATCGGTGTCGTTGAGGCCAGTTATCGCCACATAAATGCTCGCTACCACGATAGGGATGATAAGCATTTTCAGCAATGAGATATAGACATCTCCGATAAATTTCAGCTCCACGGCCGCATCTTTGAAATATAACCCAAAGGCGATACCGGCAATTATCGCCAAAAGGGTCAGGTTTTCCAATGAGAGCAGCTTTTTCATCTCAATCCCAAAATCAACGAAACTATATACATCCCAACAATCCCCGCCAAATACATGGCAGCCGTTCCCAACACATTGGCTCCCTGGCAGGAGGTGCAGTTTTTGTATTTCGTCGTCTCATATTTTGCATAAATAGCGTAAAAGAGCAGAACCGCAAGCTCGATGGCGGCCAGTGCCAGGTTGTGCCGTATGACAAACCGGAAGCTCTCAAAAAAAAGCGATAAAATAAGTGCCAGAAAATGGAGTACCATAAAAAATTTGAGGCCTTGTAAAATCCTGTCCTTTATGAAATAGGTGGGACAGGTATCCCCATAATCACCATGCTCTTTGAAAAACTTTTTCTGCTCCTTTTTTGAGAGCTTGTCAAAGAGATATCCTCCAAAAATCATATCGATTTTTCGTTGAAGTATTATAGCCTCTTCACCTTTTGCCGTATAAAACCTGTCATTTCCATCGATATCTTGATACATAATTTTCACTACCGGATATCTTGGAACGCTTAGGGTAGCGCCTGGCAGGCTCTCGTCGCTTTCGCTTGAGTAGAACAGCTCCCCCTCTTTTCCAAATATGGTAGGGTTTATCATAATGAGGTAGCCGCTTTCCTGTTTTAAAAGCACAACCCTTATAGGTCTTCCTATCTGAACGGCGGCCAGGGCTTTTAAACCGTTCTCTTCCATACTCTTTTTCATATCTTCAATCAGCGTTTTAAGTTTCGGGTCTTTGAAGTCTCTTACATATCCGGATATCTGCAATAGTCTATGGTCCGGATAGGTCAGTAGTTCGGGCATAATTGAACCTTTTGAAGTGTTGTGGGGCAAAGCCCCGGGATTAGTGGTGGGATTTAGCCACAACCATAAGCATTTTTAGGTTGATGACTATAAAGCGGATAAACTGCCATATAAGGCATTTTCTCAAAAATCTTTGAAAAGGCCCAGGAACCATCGTTCCAAAGCTCTTTCCGTCGTATGGTGTGATATTTTTTTGAACGTCCAAGTAATCTTTTGCCATTATCTCTCCTTCTTATTCTGGTATTAAAGTCCAGCCCGGTTTTAGTTGGGCTTTCCACATAAACAGATGGTGTAGAATGTGTTTTATCCAGTGGCCGGCCAGACCAACTTCCCCGAATGTATACTCAGGGTCTCTACCGGTTCCCGGATATTTTTCATAGTCCGGAACCACAGGATAGACCGTAAGAGCCACCGCACTACCGTCAAGCAGGCCTTTACCAGCAGATGCCACACAAGCCGCTCCCATTTCGGCCATAGAGGCGTGATGCCCTTTTTCGGGAACCTCGTCAAGGCTGTATTTGCCCTGAATGACCTCGGTTATTGTCTGAGCTACCGTTTTACCGATAATTCCAGAAGGCATACCGGTTCTTGGAGGAGCCGGTGTTATAGGCGTTCCGTTTACCGATTTTGCAGGTTTGCTTATCGGATGAGGCGGAGCGAATGCGATACCCACTGCGAACATATTTTTGTAATCGGGGTTTTGATAGTATTTTGGCCAGTCGCTTGCCTTCCACTCTTCAAAGGGTTTTGGCGTATAATCTGCATCGACTTTCATAAATCCGTTTGGCATAAATACTTTATCGGTAATGTCGTTACCCTCTTTATCGTATGCTTTAAGTCCCACACCGGTAAATGGCGGTATAAGCATAGAAAAGTCGAACTCCTCCTCACCTTCCGTTCCATCAAGCAGCTCGTAGGTTAGTTTGCCCTTTTGAACCTCTTTGACGTGGGCTCCGGTTATCCAGTCCACTCCTCTTTCAACGAAGAGCGATTCTGCGAGTACTTTGCTCGATACGATATGTCCGCCCCATTTGATATGGACGCCCGCAACGCCAAAATCTCCCAAAAACTGCTCGTTTGAAATCCATTTAATCTCCGCTTTATCCCTAACGCCGGCTTTTCTAAGTTCGTGCTCGATATTGAAGATATATTCAAACGCCGCTCCCTGACAGGTACACATTCCATGGCCCGTTCCTATCAGAAATTTCTGTTTTTCACCCTTTTTCATCTTCTCTATGGCTTCTTGAAAGTAGGTGTTGGCTTCGGCCGCGTGTCCGTATGTACAAACAGAGAGTGAATTTCCCTCTTCCGGCCCAAGACCTGGAGTTGCCGCAAAGTTCAGTTTCGGTCCCGTTGCGTTTATAAGATAGTCATACTCTACCTCTTCTGTCTGACCCTGTTTGTTGGGGTCCGTATACTCTATGGTGACATAGGGTTTTTCGCTATCTTGTTTCCCTTCCGGATGGATGGATACCGCTTTTGCCTGTCTAAAATCAATCCCGGCTTTCTCGTAAACCGGAGCCAGCTCAAATACAACATCCTCAGGCGTCATCTCACCGACGCCAACCCAGATGTTTGAAGGAATCCAGTTCCATTTACTATTTGGAGATACGACTACCACTTCATGGTCTTTTCCAAGCCAGTGCTTGGCAAAAGTAGCAGCAGTATGTCCAGATACTCCAGCTCCTAAAACAACAATTCTTGCCATTTTCGCCCCTTCATAAAATTTATTGACAAAACATTATAGCCCTTCAAACTTTAATAAAAAATAAAAATTAATTAACCAAATTGAGACTATAATAAGAAATAATGAATTATATAAATTTAGCTTATGAAATTCAGATATTCGTTCTTGAAATCAACATACCTAAGCGCCGAGGCATAAAGTTCGTCAACCTCTTTTTGGGTAAGCTCTCTTACTACCCTGGCCGGACTTCCCATAATAAGGCTCCTTGGTGGAAACTTTTTACCGCCTGTCACCAAACTGCCGGCACCCACGATACTCTCCTTGCCGATAACAGCGCCGTCGAGTATGGTGGAGTTCATACCTATCAAGCAGGCATCCTCTATGGTGCATCCATGCAGCATAACCCTGTGGCCCACCGTCACATCGTTGCCTATGATGGTGGGATAGCCATCGCTCATATCAGGTTTTTTGTAGTGTGTGACGTGTATCATCGACAAATCCTGGATATTGGTTCTTTTTCCTATATTTATATAGTGCACGTCACCTCTGACAACGCAGCCAAACCATATGGAGGCATCATCTCCAAGTTCTACGTTGCCTATGATAGTGGCGTTTGGGGCTATCCAGACATCGTTGCCCGTTTTTGGAAACCACTCTTTGTATCTTAGTAACATCAGCTCTCCTTTAGCAGCCGTTTTGCCAGCTTTATAGGTTTTGGGGTTTTGTTTTTCTGGTGGGAGTTGTAAAGCAGCTTGGTAAACTCCTCCATCAAAATCTGGGAGTTTATCTCAGGCTGGCCCGGTGCTCTTTGCACTTTTCTGTACTCTCCGTTTGGCAGCAGCTCCCTGGCTTTTACGTTGTCTTTTAGCTGGATGTTCAAAATCTCCAGCAGCCGCTCGTCCAGCTCTTTGTCAAATATGGGCGTCATAAGCTCTATGCGTCTTTCAAGGTTCCTTGGCATCCAGTCGGCGCTGGATATGAACATGGTGGGGTTTGAGTGTTTGAAATAGAAAATACGTGCGTGCTCCAGGTATTTGCCAACTATCGATATTACCCGGATATTTTCGCTTATACCTTCGATTCCGGGCCTTAGACAGCAGATGCCTCTGATAATCAAATCGATTTTTACCCCTGCCATAGAGGCTTTGTAAAGCTCGATTATGATGTCCTGGTCCACCAGGGAGTTCATTTTGGCGATAATGTGACCCTCTTTGCCCTTTTTGGCCTCGTTTTGTATCATTGATATAAGTTTTGGTTTTATCTGTGTGGGAGACATATAAAGCGTATTTAGTTTGCCCTTTTTTGAAAAGCCGGTGAGATAGTGGAAAAATCTGGTGGCATCGGCGGTTATATCCTCCCTTGTGGTGAAGTAGCTTACGTCGGTGTATATTCTGGCGGTGGTTGGATTGTAGTTTCCGGTAGCCAGGTGGACATACTGTTTGAGCTTGTCTCCATCTTTTTTTATCACCTGGGCTATCTTTGCGTGGACCTTGAACCCTGGTATGCCAAATATCACGTGGGCTCCCGATTTTTCGAGCCTTCTGGCCCAGATAAGGTTGTTCTCCTCATCGAACCTGGCCTTGAGTTCCACCATAGCCGTCACCTGTTTTCCGCTCTCGGCGGCTTCTATGAGAGCTTTTACGATGGGAGAGTTCTTACCCACCCTGTAAAGCGTCATCCTGATAGCCAGCACATCCGGGTCCTTGCTGGCTTCGGATATAAACCTCACCACCGGGTCGAAACTCTCATACGGGTGGTAGAGCATCGCGTCTTTTTCATGGTCTAAAATATTGAAAATCGGCTCGTTGCTGTCAAACGGTGGAAGGATTTTTGGAGTATAGGGCTCAAAGAGCAGGTGGGGGAAGTTTTTGTTGGATACTATCTCCCACAGTCCGGCAAGGTTTAGGGGCATTCTGTATTTATAGATATCCCCTTTGTGAACTTTGAGATGTTCGTTTAAAAACTCTATCAAATCCTCCTCGGCCTCCCTGCCGATTTCAAGCCGGACTATCTCACCTTTTCTTCTAAGCTTCAAACCCTCCTCCAAAAGCTCCATAAAGTCGTCTGCCTCCTCCTCCTCTATCTCGATATCGGCGTTTCTGGTTACTCTAAAAGGAGCCGATGAGAGAACTTTGTATCCGGGAAAGA
Source organism: Campylobacterales bacterium (assembly GCA_027068245.1). Taxonomy (GTDB): domain Bacteria; phylum Campylobacterota; class Campylobacteria; order Campylobacterales; family Nitratiruptoraceae; genus Nitratiruptor. The sequence goes on from JAMOUF010000024.1 coordinate 5,958, forward strand.
GGGATTCTAAGTGGGCCTGGACCACGGACTCGATGGGGATGTAGGTGTTTTCTATCTGTATGAATCTTGGCAAAACCCTGGGAATCCTCACCAGACCGTATCTAATCTCGCCGTCCTGGGTATCTTGGAGTTTCAAAACCAGAGCGAAGCTCAGGTTGTTTAGATGGGGAAAGGGGTGTGTCGCGTCAACGGCTATGGGAAGGATTACCGGATAGAGGTTTGAGTAGAAATAGTCGTTTATCCTCTTTTTCGTCTCATCATCCAGCTCATCGTAGTTTTTAAGGTATAGCCCCTCCTTTTTCAAAGCCTCGATGATTTCGAAAAAGGTATCTTCCAGCACCACCTGCTCTTTATGCAGATACTCCCTGATAGCCTTTAGCTGCTCCAAAGGGGTCATCTTGTCCGGGCCGGTTACTCTGATGCGGTATTTGAAAAGTTTTTTAAGTCCGGCAACGCGTATCATATAGAACTCATCCAGGTTCGTTCCGTATATGGCGATAAATTTCAGCCTCTCCAGCAGCGGATTGGTTCTATCCTGCGCCTCCTCCAAAACACGGGTGTTGAACCTGAGCCAAGAGAGTTCACGGTTTATATAGAGTTTCGGGTCTTTTAGGTCCACCATCGATATGTTCCTTTTTAAACTTTATTTCCATTTTAACAAAAAGTAGCTAAAATCGAGAAAAAAGGCTTTGGATGGGTATCGAAAGGCTTATAAAACAGCACAGGGAGTTCAAGGAGCTACATTTCAAAGAGTATGAGAAACTCTTTTTGGAGCTGGTGGAAAAGGGGCAGCATCCAAAGGTGCTATTTATAGGGTGCAGCGATTCGAGGGTGGTTCCGGATTTGATAACGGGTGCGGGGCCCGGCGAGCTTTTCGTGTTTAGAAACGTGGGAAACTTCGTTCCCCCTTTTAAACCGGACAAGGATTTTCATGCCACGGCCGCCGCCATAGAGTATGCGGTAAGCGTGCTGGAGGTGGAGGATGTGATAGTCTGCGGCCACAGCCATTGTGGGGCATGCGAGAGTCTGTATAAGGATATTCCGGACAGATTGGAGCTGATTCATACCAAAAAGTGGCTCGAACTTGGAAAAAGGGCAAAAGAGGAGGCTTTGAAGTGCTGCTCGGATGATAAGGAGAAGCTGTTAAGGGCCACTGAGAGGATATCGGTAATCTTTCAATTAGAAAACCTCCTAACCTATCCGGATGTGAAAAAAAGAGTGGAGGAGGGGAGGTTGAGGGTTCATGGATGGTACTACAAAATAGAGAGCGGCGAGATAGAGTATTATGACGATGAGAAGGAGAGCTTTTTGCCTATAAAACCTTGATTTTCTCTATCTCGTCCCTAAGCCTTGCGGCCTCTTCGAACTCCAGGTTCTTTGCCGCCTCGTTCATCTTTTTTCTAAGCTCTTTGATGATTTTTTCCCTCTCTTTTGGCGGCAAGGTGTCGAGCTTTTTCTTTTTTTGATAGAGCATATCCAAATCCTCGCTTTTGAGGTTTTCATCCAGTTTTCTCGAGACGCTTTTGGGAGTGATTGAGTGTTTTTTGTTGAAATCCTCCTGGATTTTTCTTCTTTCTATCGTGGTTTTGATGGCTCTGTGCATGGAGCCGGTGATTTTATCGCCCAGCTTTTCCAGCTCTTTTACGCTTTTTAGCTCCACCCTTTTGTCTATTTTGTCCCCAAACATCAAAACCCTTCCCTCAAGATGTCTCGCCGCTCTTCCCATAGTCTGTATCAGTGAGGTCTCGCTTCTTAAAAAACCCTCCTTGTCCGCATCCAGGATGGCTACGAGGCTGACTTCGGGCAGGTCGAGCCCCTCTCTTAAAAGGTTGATGCCAACCAGCACGTCATACTCTTTTCGTCTTAGCCCACGGATAAGCTGGTTTCTCTCTATCGCATCGATATCCGAGTGCATATAACGCACCTTGATTCCCAAATCAGCGTAATATTTCGTCAGCTCCTCGGCCATCTTCTTCGTCAGCGTCGTAACCAAAACCCTGTTGTCTTTTTCTATCTCCTTTTTTATCTCGTCATACAGCGTCTCTACCTGGTTTTGGGCCGGGGCCAGCTCGATTCTTGGCTCGAGCAGTCCGGTGGGTCTGATAAGCTGCTGGGCGACTACGCTTGAGAGCTCCAGCTCTTTTTCACCCGGAGTTGCCGATACAAAGAGATAGTGGGGCGCTTTTTCTATGAACTCCTCAAACTTCAGGGGCCTGTTGTCAAGGGCGCTTGGGAGTCTGAACCCATACTCCACCAGCACCTCTTTGCGGCTCCTGTCACCCGCATACATACCACGAAACTGCGGCAGGCTCACATGGGATTCGTCCACTATGATGAGGTAGTCCCCTTTCATGGCGAAATAGTCTATAAGGGAGTAGGGAGTCTCACCGGGCTTTTTGCCCGTAAGGTGCCTGGAGTAGTTCTCTATACCCTTGCAGGTTCCTGTGGTCTCCAGCATCTCCAAATCGAATTCCGTCCGTTGTTTTAGCCGCTGATACTCCACAAGCTTGTTGTTCTGTTTGAAATACTCCAACCTCTCGCCGAGCTCTTTTTCTATGCTCTTTATGGCGCTTCCAAGCCTTTCCTGGCCCACTATGAACTGGTTTGCAGCATAGATGGTAATGGAGTCCAGCTCTTTGGTCTTTTTGTTGGTCAATACCTCGAATCTGTAAATCCTCTCTATCTCATCGCCGAAAAACTCTACCCTAACGGCCTCCTCTTCAAAGTATGCCGGATAGATGTCGATGACGTCTCCGCTGACTCTGAAGTTTCCCCTGTCAAAAAATTTATCCTCTCTTTTGTAACCCATCTCGAGCAGTCTTAGCATCAGCTCCCGTTGGCCTATCTCGTTGCCTACTTCAAATTTGTATACCATCTTTTTGTACTCTTTAGGGTTGCCAAGACCGTAGTTGGCGCTTACCGAGGCCACCACGATAACGTCGTCGTATTCAAGCAGACTGGCGGTGGCGCTGAGCCTTAGGCGCTCAAGCTCGTCGTTTATCGAGCTGTCCTTTTCTATGAACATATCCTGTCTTGGCAGATAGGCTTCAGGCTGATAGTAATCATAGTAACTGATAAAATACTCTACATGATTTTTCGGAAAAAAACCTTTGAACTCACTGTAAAGCTGGGCGGCCAGGGTTTTGTTGTGCGTCATTATAAGTGTTGGAAGCTGCAGCTCTTCTATGATTTTCGCCATGGAAAATGTTTTTCCGCTTCCGGTTACGCCCAGAAGAGTCTGGTATCTGTTGCCGCTTTTTATGGATAATGAGATGTTTTTTATGGCTTGTGGCTGGTCGCCGGCCGGTTTTAGAGATGTATGAATTTTGAATTTAGCCAATTTATAGCCTTTTTTTGATACAATTTTAGCAAAATTTAAACAAAACTTAAAAGAGGTGTGATGGAGAGCGTTACTATAGTTGAAAAGCTGTCTCAAAAGATTGAGGAGCTTATGAAAAGGTACGAAGAGATGAAAGAGGAAAACGGAAGGCTGAAAGAGGAGCTGGCAGCCAAAGAGGCTCAGTTGCAAAAAACCAAAGAGGAGCTTGAACTTAGGGATTTGGAGATGGACGAGATAATCAAAAAGATAGAGAACCTCATAGGATAGGTGTTGCAAAAGATAACCATCAAGATAGAGGGCAAAGAGTATGGGCTTGAACTGCAGGATGATTTTGCCTCATATATGAAAAAGGAGTTGGAAAAAAACCTCAATCCATACTCCAACAATACCATTAAAGAGGTGCTGAACGCCTATTTGAAAAAGTGTTACGAGTGCTACCTGAGTGAAAAAAAACTTCAAAACCTCTTAAAAAAAATCTGATTTAACTCTGATTTAACTAAACTTTAAGTTCTATTATCCGATAATATGAACTGCAGGAAGCCCTGCGAGAAATTTTTTTAAAGGAGACGTCATGAGACGAGGTGGTTTTACTATGATCGAGTTGATCTTCGTGATTGTTATTTTAGGTATTTTGGCTGCTGTTGCGCTTCCAAAGTTCATCGGTGTTAGCGAGCAGGCAAAAGAGGGTAAGATTAAAGCGTTCGTCGGAACTATGAACAGAACCGTTGGCCCAACTCTTTGGAGTAAGAGTATAACGGAAGGTAAAAATGGTGATATAAAATATCTAGCATTAAAAGAATCGAATATCACTGATTATGTTGATTTACCCGATGAAATAAGTTCAGTTGATTTGAGTAACTGTGATGATCCAGATCAGAACAAAACTGTAATGCTTCTTGATGAAAATGCTATGGGTGGCAAGTATTATATTACTTGTAAAGATGGAAGTATAGCCAAAGCTCCTGAGTTTCATCTGTGGAAAGGTAGCCTATCAAGTTTGGGAAGTACTCCTGGAGGAACTGATAAGGCTTTAAACTAATCGCATATTGTGAAGACAGCATTTACGTTAGCTGAAATAGTCTTCATAATAATTGTTCTCGGGATATTAGCCGCTGTGGCTGTCCCGAGGTATTTTTATGTTGAAAAACAGGCTCAGGAAAATATCGTTAAAGCTTTTACCGCAACACTTTACCGAACCGTCGGTCACTCTCTTTGGTCCAAATCTATCTCAAGTGGAAAATTGGGTTCTATAAAAAGTGATGATGATGGTGATGGTGGAAAGTTTTTCGGTAAAAGTTTGGAAGAATACATAACTATTCCAAAATATTTCGATAAAGAGAGTGTCGATTTTAGCAACTGTGCCTCTCCTGGCACACTGGCTCAGCCGTTTATAGAAAAAAGTGAAATAGGTGAGTACAACATCTTTTGCCGTGACGGAAACAGCTCGACCGCCCCTTATTTTACGGTAAGTAAAGAGAATAGATACCAGTTTTAAGAGACAATAATGAAAAAATCGTTTACCATAATCGAACTTATCTTTGTCATCGTTGTTTTAGGAATTATTGCAGCTGTTGCGCTTCCAAAATTTAGTGAAAACTTGAAACAGGCAAATATCTCCAAAGCACAGTCGAAAGTAACCGCCATAAGAAGTGCGATACAGGTTTATAAAAACAAACATATACTTCTTGGTGACGAGACCCCTTACCCGGACTCACTGACAGATACCAAACCCTTTGACGTTATACTCTCTCCTGGGGTTGAAGAGGGGAGTGATGCCGGTGAATGGGAGGATTTGGGCAATGAAAAGTATAAATTTCATATCTCGGATGATGAATACGCCGTATTTGAATACAACAATACTGAAGGAACTTTCGAGTGCAGTAAGAGCAGTTCAAATCCCTCAAAGGTATGTAACAGCTTTTGATGTATTATGAAGTGGCTATATTAAACAGACCTTTGAACCTTACCTACTCTTCGGATAAGCCGGTAAGCCCTGGTAGTGTCGTTGAAGTGGCAATCAGGGGCAAAAAGAGCAGGGCCGTTGTGATAAAGGAGGTTGAAAAGCCCTCTTTCAAAACGATGCGGCTGCAGCCAACTTCTTATTACTACTCATCTTCACAGCTTGAAATCGCCAGATTCATATCCACATATTACTTTTGCTCAATAGGTGAAGCTTTGGGCCTTTTTGTCCCCCATAAAGAGGAGAAGCAGGATTTTAGTCCATCCATCCTGGACCAGCCTACGCTCTCCCAAAGCCAAAAGGAGGCGGTGGAGTTTATAAAGAAGCATAAAAGGACGCTGCTGTTTGGAGATACCGGAAGCGGTAAAACCGAGATTTATATAAGCCTTATGGCCGATACGCTGAAAGAGGGCAAAAGGGCCCTTTTACTGATGCCGGAAATCTCGCTGACGCCCCAGATGGAGCAAAGACTTAAAAAATTTTTTGGCGAAGGTGTGGTGATATGGCACAGCCGTCTTGGGAAAAAGGCCAAAGAGCAGGCTTTGGAAAAAATCTACAGTGGCAAAGCTACGATAATCGCCGGGCCCAGAAGCTCTCTTTTTCTTCCCGTAAAAAACCTGGGGCTTATAGTAGTGGACGAGGAGCATGACGACAGTTACAAAGCACAGAACAGACCCCGCATCAACGCCAAAGATATAGCGCTTTATATGGGAAAGAAGTTTGACATACCCGTTGTTTTGGGAAGTGCCACGCCGCTGGTGAAAAGCTATCACAACTATCCCGTTTTCAGACTCAAGGGGACTTTCTACAAAACAGAAAAAGATACCCTCTTCGATATAGGAAGCGGTATAAACCCTGTGGTACTGCAAGAACTTGAGAGGGTTTTAAGGGCTGACAAACAGGCTTTGATATTTGTCCCTACCAGAGCCCATTTCAAATATCTTATCTGCGACAGCTGCGGCAGCAGCGTGAAGTGTCCCTACTGTGACGTGGGTATGAGCGTTCATTTCGATAAAAGGGCGGTGGTGTGCCACTACTGCAATTTTACCCAGTTTATCCCATCCGGATGCGAGTGTGGAGGAGAGCTTAGGGCCGATAGGGTAGGGACCTCCGAGATAGTGGAGCGGCTTTCGGATATATTTGCTGACAAAGTTATAAAAAAATTCGACAGGGATGAGATAACCACACATAAAAAGCTTATAAAGACATTGAAAGATTTTTCCCAAAAAAAAATCGACGTGTTGGTGGGAACGCAGATGTTATCCAAGGGGCACGACTATCCGGATGTGGCCCTAAGCGTCATAACGGACATCGACTATATGCTCGCTATGGCGGATTACAGGGCCAGGGAGAGGGCTATGAGCCTTTATCTTCAGGTTGCCGGCAGAAGCGGCAGAAAAGAGAGGGGAAGGGTTTTGGTACAGACGAAAAACAGGGAGTTTTTCGAAATGTATCAAGATTATGAGGATTTTATAAAAGATGAGCTGGAATTTAGAAAAATGGCACTCTATCCCCCTTTTGTGAGGCTGGCACAGCTCAATTTTGCGCATAAAGAGGAGAACAGGGCCAAAGAGGCTATGGAGGAGGTTTTGAAAAATCTGAAAAATTTCGATGTGACGGTGGTGGGATATGGCAAAAACGCCATAGAAAAAATCGCCTCCAAATACAGATACCATATTTTGATAAAGTCCGCTTCCGCCAAAAAACTGCTCGAGGCCATATATGCCAGTAAAAACGAGCTTTGCGAGGTGGATATTGACCCGGTGAATATAGCGTGATATAATCGGGGAAAATATCCAAAGAGAGGCTGATGGAAAGATACCCTACAAAAAAGATATATGTGGGCGGCGTGGCCGTGGGCGGCGATGCTCCAATAAGCGTTCAGTCCATGACATACAGCAAAACTGCGGATGTGGAAGCGACGGTGGAGCAGATAAAGAGACTCCATTTCGCCGGTGCCGATATGGTAAGAGTAGCGGTTCCCGAGATGGAGGACGCTCTGGCTTTGAAAGAGATAAAAAGAAGAATCTCTCTGCCTTTGATAGCCGATATCCATTTCAATTACAAACTGGCTCTCATAGCCTCCCAGTCCGTAGACTGTATCCGGATAAACCCGGGAAACATAGGGGACAAGGGGCGTATAAAAGAGGTTGTAAAGGCCTGTAAAGAAAGAGGTATCCCCATTCGTATCGGCGTAAACGCGGGAAGCCTTGAGAAAAATATAGAGAGTAGATATGGTGCTACCTCGGAAGCTATGGTGCAAAGCGCTCTTTATCACATAAAACTTCTGGAGGATTTGGATTTTACCGATATCAAGGTTAGTTTGAAAGCCAGCGACGTAAAACGGACGGTAGATGCGTATAGGAAGCTCAGGCCTTTGGTGGAGTATCCCTTTCATCTGGGCGTGACGGAGGCCGGGACTGTTTTTCATGCCACTATAAAGTCCGCCATAGGTATAGGCTCGCTTCTTTTGGATGGTATCGGTGATACAGTAAGGGTATCGATAACGGGAGAGCTTGAAAAAGAGATAGAGGTGGGCCGTGCGATTATAAAGGATGCGGGACGCTCAAACGAGGGGGTCAACATAATCTCCTGTCCAACCTGCGGAAGAATCGAGGCCGATTTGGTAAAGGCGGTGGCCGAGGTGGAGGAGAGGACCAAACATATAAAAAGTCCGCTCAACATCTCCGTAATGGGATGCGTGGTAAATGCCATAGGAGAGGCGAAAGAGGCCGATGTGGCGATAGCTTACGGTAAAGGCAGCGGCCTGATAATGGTAAAAGGAGAAGTGGTGGCGAAACTGTCCGAGGAGAAATTGGTGGAGAGATTCATCGAAGAAGTGGAAAAAGCAGCGAAGGAAGAGGAGTAATGGAGAGTCACCTGTTTAATTTAAATATCGAAAGGGCCGTGTTAAGTTCGATTATATTCGACCCGAACCTCTATGAGGATGTGGCGGCGGTACTGGAGCCAAAGGATTTTTATCACCCTTTCCATCAGGAGATTTTCAAGGCTATGGAGGAGCTTGAAAGGGAAGGGGAGCCGATAGATGAGGAGTTTTTAAAAGAGAAGCTTCAGAAAAAAGGCAAATTTGACGAAGACAAGTTTTTGGAGATTTTAGCCGCAAACCCCATCTCCAATACGGCGGCCTATGTAAAAGAGATAAAAGAGAAAGCTATTAAAAGAGAGCTTATACACCTGACTACCGAGATAAAAAAGGTGACGATAGAGGAGGATTTGCCTGTAAGCGACGTTATAGACGAGATACAGTCGAAACTTTTCAAAATCATCACCGAGAGCAGCAGTGGCGATTTTAAACACTCCAGCGAGGCTATAAAGGATACGTTGAATCATATCTTGAAGATGAAAGAGAAAGGCAACTCCATACTTACAGGCCTTGATACCGGATTTCACGAGCTAAACATCAAAACCGCCGGCTTCAATCCGGGAGACTTGATAATCATAGCGGCCAGACCTTCGATGGGTAAAACCGCTTTTAGCCTAAATATCGCTCAGTCGGTGCTGGATAACAACAAAGGCGTTGCTATATTTTCTCTGGAGATGCCGGCTGAACAGCTGCTTTTAAGAATGCTTAGCGCAAAGGCATCCATACCTTTGCAAAGGCTCAGGGTGGGAAGCCTGAACGATTTGGAGTGGAGCGAGGTTAGCCGGGTGAGCGACTATCTTGCAAGCAGACCACTTTTTATCGACGACGAGGGGCTCATAAACGTGCATCAGCTAAGAGCGAAACTAAGAAAGCTCAAATCCACCCATCCGGAAGTGGAACTTGCCATTATCGACTATCTTCAGCTGATGAGTGGCAGTGGCAAAAAAGACAGGCATCTTGAGATAAGCGAAATCAGCCGTAGCCTGAAACTTTTAGCCAGGGAGCTTCAAATTCCTATCATAGCCCTTTCGCAGCTAAACCGTTCCCTGGAGAGCAGGGTGGATAAAAGGCCTATGCTTAGTGACTTGAGGGAGTCCGGTGCCATCGAGCAGGATGCGGATGTGATACTCTTTGTATACAGAGACGACGTTTATAAGTTAAAAGAGCTCAAAGAGAAACAGAAAGAGGCTCAAAAACAGGGTAAAAAGCCGGAAAATATCGATTTTCAGGAGAAGAAGGTGGAAGAGGCGGAGATAATCATAGGAAAACAGAGAAACGGCCCCACCGGAGTGGTGAGACTCTATTTTCATAAAGACTACGTTAAATTTACCGAAGAGGCCACTGAAATCAACCGCCAGTATCAGGCGAAAGAGACCAGTTTCCAGCCCGATGACAGTGTGAGCGTCTCCAATATCTGATGCAAAAGGTCCCTCTCTTTCAAAGTACAAAAGAGAGAGCGCTTTTTGCCCTGGCTCTAATACTCATAGCCTCATTGAACCTGGCTTACCGCTATACTCTTTACAAAGATATAACCTCTAAAAAATTCTATCACACCGAGGCCAAAGTTTTGAACCAGTATAAAAAGGGCAGGAAGTGGGTTTTGAAACTGAAAAGCGAAAATTTTACCTTTTACACCTCAACGAAAGAGGATTTGAAGGATTTAAGGGACAGAACCGTTGATGTTATGCTGATAAAAAGCAGATATGGCCCGACGTTTTTGAAATTTTTAAAAGGCGGATACTTTGTCTCGTATATAAAAAAGGTCCATCCAAAGGATATGAGGATGAGGGTAAAGGAGTATATATCCTCGCAGCACCAAAGCACTGTGGCAAAAGAGATTTTTCCGGCTCTTTTTCTGGCAACACCGATAAGTTACGATATCAGACAGAACCTGTCGGCTCTATCCCTTAGCCATCTGGTGGCTATAAGCGGCTATCATCTGGGAATTTTGGCGGCCTTCGTATCCGCTCTTTTTCTCTTTTTGCTAAAACCAATTTTTCAATGCTTTTTCCCCTATCTGCATATGGGCCGTATTGTTGCCATACTCACTGTTTTGGCGGCTTTTTCATATCTGCTGTTTATAGGGGATACTCCATCTTTGATAAGGGCCTTCGTGCTGCTTGCCATTGGGGCTTTTTTGTATGACAGGCATATCGATATACTATCTTTTGAGCTGCTTTTTTGGGTGGCTCTTCTCATACTTGCCCTCTATCCCCAATATCTCTTTTCAATAGGATTTTGGCTCTCCGTAGCCGGAGTGTTCTTTATCTATCTTTTTTTGAGACACTTTACCCTATCCGGATGGAAAGGGGTGATATTGCTGAATTTCTGGTTGTATCTTGTGATGCTTCCGCTGGTTCATTTTGTATTCGAGGATTTTTCATATCTGCAGCTTCTGTCGCCGTTTATCAGTATGGCCTTTGTGCTCTTTTATCCGGTGGCGGCCCTTTTGCACCTGTTCGGACTTGGCGGGATGCTGGATTTTTCGGTGGAGTGGATTGATGGTGATTTTACGCTCTTTAAGCTAAAAACGCCTCTTTGGTTTATGGGACTCTATGTGGCCCTGGCTTTTTTGTCAATCTATAAACATAGGGTCCTCTACCTCTTCATTCTCATCAATCTGCTCTTTTTGGTTTATTATATAGCAAAGTTTCAGGCCGTATAGATATATTAGCCATGAGATGTAAATCCATAAAAAGAAGAATAGTATAGTGGCGAAGGAGCCGTAAAGTGTGATATAGGTCTTGTTATAGATAACGTAATAAACAAAGGCGATTTTACCTATATACCAGACTGCGGAGGCCAAAAAGGAGGATATTACCACCGATTTGAAACTAAGAGGGGTATTGATGGATATTTTGTAGTTTATCAAAAAC
>JAMOUF010000025.1 GCA_027068245.1 Campylobacterales bacterium
GGAGTTTCTCCTTTATCAAAATCAGCTTTGCCCTAAAAGGCTCGTTTTCATAGAGGCGGATTTTGTTTTTGTCTATAAATTTTGATTCCGCTTTTATAGAATCAAGCAGCTCCTTTTTCAAAAGGCCGGGCTCTTTGGATACGGAAAGCTCCCTTATGAGTTTTTCACACTTTTTTATATAGAGATTTATGATGGTGTTGTGCTGTATCTTCATAGCCTGGCTCATAACCTGGTTTGTGACATAGGGGTTTCCGTCCCTGTCACCGCCTATCCAGCTGCCAAGGCGAATGATTGGTTTTTGCAGGGGTGAGCCGGAGGTTCGTTCTATCTCCTTGTTTACATCCACCAGCGCTTTTAATATGGAGCTTTCAAGTATATAGAGCAGGTTGTCAAGCTCAAAAAGCACCTCTATCCTCTCTTTTCTTACCAGGCTGGTGTTCCAAAGCAGGCTTAAGCGGTAATAAAAGAGCTCTTTGGCCTCTTTGTCGTCGTATTTGAATATCTTTTCCAAGTAGTTGGATATTTCGTGGTGCGCTTCCAAAAAGGTTCTTCTTCTGGCCTCTGTCGGGTGGGCGGTAAAGACGGGATAGAACTTGATGCTCCTTAGAGTCCTTATGACGTCCTCTTTGTCGAAGCCCTCTTTTACAAGCTCTTCTATACTTTTTTCTATCTCCGCCTCTTTTACCTCGAAACGCTCCTCTATGATATTTATCAGCATCAGATACAAGGAGAAGGCTTTGATGAGGTTCGCCACCTCCTGGGTATCTAAGGATTTGAAGATGTTTTCAAAAGGGATGCTCTTTTGGCGGGTCATTTTGAAGATGTCTCTTAGCCTTAAAAACTCCTCTTTGGTTTTGGGGCTGAAATGTTCTATCACCTTCAACAGCTCCTCGAGCACATAAAAAATCTCTCTTTTAAACTCTTTGCTGACCTGAAATTTTCCGCGCATTTTGAACCTTTTTGGTTTTTTTTATGATAGCACAATCTTTTAGCTATTACTTATAATTTTTTAGCTACAATTAGCCAAAAATTTTAAAAGGATGCTTGATGGCACTACCAATATATTATGACAAAGATTGCGATATCAATCTTATAAAAAACAAGAAAGTGGCGATTATCGGCTTTGGAAGCCAGGGACACGCCCACGCAGAAAACCTCAGAGACAGCGGAGTGGATGTAAAAATAGGCCTCTATCCGGGAGGAAAGAGCTGGAAAAAAGCGGAGGCCAAGGGCTTTGACGTGCTGGAAGTTGGTGACGCGGCAAAGTGGGCCGACGTGGTTATGATACTGATTCCGGATGAGATTCAAAGCGATGTATACTATGCCGATATCGAGCCAAATCTAAAAGCCGGAGACACTATAGCCTTCGGACACGGATTCAACATTCACTACGGAAGGATAAAGCCGCGAGAGGACATAAACGTTATGATGGTAGCTCCCAAAGCACCCGGCCATACCGTTAGAAGCGAGTTTGTCAAAGGAGGAGGGATTCCTGACCTTATAGCCGTTCACCAGGACCCCAGCGGCGATACTTTGGAGCTTGCGAAAAGTTACGCCAGTGCCATAGGCGGAGGAAGAACCGGTATTATTCATACCACTTTCAAAGATGAGACCGAAACAGACCTTTTTGGCGAGCAGGCCGTACTATGTGGCGGTGTGAGCGCTTTGATACAGGCGGGTTTCGAGACGTTGACGGAGGCTGGCTATCCGGAAGAGATGGCGTATTTCGAGTGTCTTCACGAGCTTAAGCTAATCGTCGATTTGATATATGAAGGCGGCCTTGCGAATATGAGATACTCCATCAGCAACACTGCCGAATATGGAGACTATGTAAGCGGCCCCAGGGTTATTGGCGAAGAGAGCAAAAAGGCTATGAAGCAGATTTTAAAAGAGATTCAAAACGGACAGTTCGCCAAGGATTTCATCCTCGAGGGAATGACCGATTATCCAAGAATGACAGCGGAGAGAAGAAACTGTGAAAACCATCCGATAGAGAAGGTTGGTAAGAGATTGAGAGATATGATGCCCTGGATTACGGCGAACAAGATAGTGGACCAGGAGACAAACTAAACGGGAATTTTCTCCTGTTTGGGATATAGATGGCAAAAAAGAGGAGGGGGAAAAAAGGCAGAAGGTTACTGACCCTTTTCACCCTCTTTTTAACTTTCTCTATCATTTCACTAAGCACGGGGTTATATTTTTTCCAGACAGCACCAAAAAAAAAGAGCCCCGCTTTTAAAAAGGACTCCTTTAAAAAGATAAAAGAGCGTGAAGAGCAGATTTTGCAGCAGGTGCTCTCCGAGATAAACGATTTTAGACAAAATTTCAAATCCTCATCTGCATCCTCATCCCAACAATCCTCATCATCGGCCGCCTCATCCAATATTCAGCCAAAAGTGGCGAAAAAGGTGGTTAAAAAGAGAAAAAAGCTGAGAAAAAGAGGGCCGAAACTCGTAATAATCATAGACGACGTGGCATTTGGATATCAGGTAAGGGCGCTTAGGTCACTAAACATTCCCGTAACCCTCTCTTTCTTCCCACCCTCCAAGAGGCATCCCAACACTCCTTACTACGCAAAAAAGTTCAGACACTATATGATACATCTTCCAATGGAGGCAAAAGGCTATTTCAAAGAGGAGGAGAACACTTTAAGAGTTGGTGACAGCAGGGCCAAAATGGAGAAAATCATAAAAAAAATCCGCAAGGATTTTCCAAGGGCCAGATATGTAAACAACCATACCGGTAGCAGATTCACAGCCGATTTGAAGGCTTTAAGAAGAGTTATGCCGCTTCTTGGAAGTTACGGATTCGGTTTCGTAGACAGCCGCACCACGGCAGATACGAGGGTGAAACAGGTGATGCAAGAGAGCGGCCGTCCCTATATACACAGAGATATTTTCCTGGATAATGAACTCGATGTCAAAAGCATCCGAAACCAGCTGAAAAAGGCGGTAAAAATAGCCAAAAAAAGAGGATATGCCATCGCCATAGGCCATCCCCACAAAAAAACCGTAAAGGCGTTAAGGCTCTCTAAAGATATTTTAAAAGAAGTTAGATTAGTATATATAGACAATCTCTTTTAAAGGTCTTTTATGAGAAAACTCTCCATAGCCGTTGGAATCGGGCTTTTGGTCTTTGCGTTCAGTTCCTATGTATTTGAGTTCGACCAGGCCAAGCTGCTGGGTGTGGTGGCCTTTTTGGTAACACTATGGACCAATGAGGGGCTGCCCCTGGGCGTCGTATCTTTGCTGCCCGTAATCATTTTTCCTACCGTTGGCATAATGGATTTGGAGTCAACCGTCCCAAACTACTCCAAAAGCATAATTTTTCTTTTTTTAGGCGGGTTTTTGTTGGCGATTGCCATGCAAAAGAGTGGTCTTACCGAATACATAGCCGCAAAACTTATGACGCTCTTTCCAAAAACCGCCAGGGGGGTGATATACTCCCTTGCCGTCACAAGCGCGGTTTTGAGCGCCTTTTTATCCAACACGACCGTAACGATTATGCTGCTGCCAATAGCGCTTTATCTGACAAAGGAGATAAAGCTTAAAGTCAAATACCTCATAGCCATAGCTTACGGGGCCAGCATAGGCGGCATCTTTACCCCTATTGGAACACCGCCGAACCTGATACTTCTGGGTTTTTTGGAAGATGTGAACCTTCCGGCTCCAACCTTCGTTGAGTGGATGTGGCTGACGGCTCCCATCGTGCTTTTTATGCTGCTTGTGATTCCGTGGATACTCTCAAGGGATGTGAAAGATTACAAAATCGAGATAAAAGGGGGTGAGTATATACTCTCATATCAGCAAAAGAGGCTGCTTGTAATCATCCTGACCCTGATTGCCCTGTTGCTGGCAAATCCATTTTTAAAGAGTTTTTTTGGATTTGGATTGAATGAGAAGATTTTATTACTCTCTTTTGGACTGTTGCTCTTTTTGCCCAACATCTCTTTGCTGTGCTGGGAGGACACCAAACAGATACCCTATGAGATTATATTTTTGTTTGGAGCCGGATTTAGTATAGCTGCCGCCTTCATAAAGACGGGGCTTGCCCACTCCATAGCCTCCTATCTTGAGATATTTGGCTCCTATCCTCTGCCAGTGGTTCTTCTTTTGCTGGCGCTTTTCGTCTCCTTTTCGACCGAGATTACC
>JAMOUF010000026.1 GCA_027068245.1 Campylobacterales bacterium
CAGTCTGGATACCTCGAGGATATATACCCATTTTGACAAAGAGAGGCTGCATAAAGCGGCCAGCATAATGGATGATATCAAGTAATATTAAGGAGTTGGAATTATGAAAGAGTGCAAAAGCCTTGAAGAGGTCAGAAGTGAAATCGACAACATAGACGAGGAGATAGTAAGACTTATTGCCAAAAGAAGCCGGCTGGTAAAAGAGGCCGCGAAATTCAAAGAGAGCGTGGAGGAGATAAAAAGTGATGAGAGAATCAACGACGTACTCAACCACGTAAGACACCTGGCGGCCACCCTTGGCATCTCTCCCAACCTGGTAGCGGATATTTTCAAGATTTTAATCGACAAAATGGTGGAGATGGAGATAGAGGAGTTCAAAAACGGCGGGGCTTACTAGATGAGTTGCCCTCCTCTACCACATCCTCTATCTCCAGATATATCTCCACCCTGTTGTTTCTTCTGGTAAGCAGCGGGTTGTTCCAGGTATAGATGGGCCTGGTATCACCATATCCGGATATGTAGAAAAGTGAGGGGTCAATTCCCTTCTCCATCAGATAAAAGGCCACCCTCTCGGCTCTTTTTATGGAGAGTTCCCAGGGATTTTCCACGTCACTGCTTACATGGCCCTCCACTCTTATGTGGATTTTCTGCTTCTTCAAATCCAGCGATTTTATGGTTTTGGCTATCTCGTCCAGCGCCTTTTTCGCCTCAGGAGTAAGCCTGTCTGAGTCATCCTCGAACAAAATGTCGTTGAAAATCCTTATCATCACATATCTTGTGGTTACGCTGAGTTGATAGGCGTGAGGGGGCAGGATTTTTTGCAGTCGTTTTCTTATCTTCTTTGCAACGTTGGTAGAAAAGGGAACTATTGGCGGCACCACGCTTACTTGAAAGGGTTTGAATTTGGGTTCGCCCTGAAAGTATGAGAGAAATTTCAAAGCCTTCGTCACATCTACCGTACTCATGGCGTAAAGCAGTATGAAAAAGGTAAGAAGCAAAGACATCAAATCCCCGAAACTCACCAGCCATCCGGGAATAGATGGGCACTCCTGCTTTTTCTTTCTCGCCATATTATATCCTATCCACTATGATATGAAATTCGACCCTTCTGTTTTTCGCCCTGCCCTGTGGCGTGTCGTTTGGGGCTATCGGGTCATACTCCGCTCTTCCGGCCGCAGACAAAAACCTGGGGTCGTATCCGCACTGTATAAAGTGCCTTAGAATGTTTATCGCCCTGTATGCGGCCAGCTCCCAGTTGTTTTTAAATCTTTTGGAGCGGATTGGGGTGTTGTCGGTATATCCTATTATCTCTATCTTAAAGCCGCTGTCTCTTAATTTTTTACAAAGGGTCAGAAAATACGCCATCGCCTCCCTGGTTGGCGTAGCGCTGCCGGGAGGAAAGATTTTGTCGCTGTTGACGCGCAGGATAAACCTGTTGCCATGCTCTATCACCTCGGCTTCTATACCGGCCTTTTGCAGCATCTGTTTAATCTCGTTCAGCTCCTTTAATAGGCGCTCTTTTTTCTTGATTTTTGGATGCATTTTGTCAAATTTAAGCTCGATTTTGTTTTTGATGAGCGACCTGTCCTCTTTCGTCATACTCCTGCCCCCAAAGGCCTCGGTTATGCCCCTTATAGACTGATAGAACTTCTCTACAGAGACGGTACTCATGGAGTAAAGCAGTATGAAAAAGGTAAGAAGCAAAGACATCAAATCCCCGAAACTTACCAGCCATCCGGGAATAGATGGGCACTCCTGCTTCTTTTTTTTAGCCATTGTCAATCCGTGGAGACCTCAACTCCAAGCAAAGATGCCAGCTGCTGCTGAAGTGAGTTTGGATTGAGCCCTTTTTCTATGCTTTTTATCGTAATTATATAGGTCTCTTTATATAGCAAAAGAAGGTCTTTATAGTATTTTAGTTTTTTAGCTATGGGTATACACAGCAAGTTGGCGAGTATGGCGCCATAGAGGGTGGTAATCATAGCTACCGCCATTCCCGGCCCAAGGGCCGCCGGGTCGGAGAGGTTTTGCAGCATCTGAATAAGCCCTATAAGCGTTCCTATCATACCAAGAGCCGGGAAAAGTTCCCCCAAAGACTCCCAGACAGAAACCTCGGTGGAGAGTTTCTGGTCCTCCTGGGCTATGGCGCTCTCATAGTTCGCCTCTATCTCCTCAATGCTCTGCCCATCTATCAGCATTCGCATAAGGTTGCCTAAAATTTTGTCTTTTTCGTAGAATTTGTCTATATCGGCCTCAAGGGCCAAAATACCCTCTTTTCTCGCCTTTTTCGTCACATCCACCAAAAAGTCTATAAGCTCTATTGGGTCTGGCATATTGGGTTTGAAGGCTTTGACGATAGCTTTGACCCCGTTTAGGAAGTCTTTTAGGGGGTATGCGGCCAAAGAGGCGGCGAAACCGCCACCTATGACAATCAGCATAGATGGGGCGTTTATAAAAGCTCCGGGGCTTCCGCCTATGACGATAGAGATGATTATTAGCGCCCAGGCACCGCCCAGACCGATAATAGTGCCTAAATCCATTTTTGTCCCTAAAAATTTAAGTTAGAGCAATTATCGGAAAAGCGGATTACTTTTTTAGATTCTCCAAGGCGGCTAAGATATCTTCCAATTTTTCGAACATCTCCTCTTGGGTTTTGAAAAAGAGCTCCTCTTTTTCTCCTTTTTTTGAAAGAAGTATGAGTTTAAAGCCCAACAGCTCCACCTCTTTGCTATTTTGGTCATACCACTCCAGCGAGATAGTGGTCTCAACGCCATCTGCGTCTTTTACGAAGACGCTTGGATAGACTCTGGCTAACTGGGCCAGGTTCATCTTCTGGAGTTCTCTTTTTCTATTATCTCCCTGCAGATGATGCAGTATTTTGCGTATGGTTTCACCTTCAGTCTCAAAGGTTTTATATTCTCCCCGCACATCTCGCAGATGCCGTATTCTCCGTGTTCGAGTTTCATAAGTGCCTCTTCAATCTCTTTAAGCTCTTTTATCTGCTGCTGGTGAATGGCGCTGTCTATGAGATTGTCGGCGCATATGGAGGCGTAATCCCCATCATCGTTGATATCCACGTTTTTCAAATCTTCCAGTTCATTTTGCGCTATCTCTATATTTTCTACTATCTGTATCTTTCTCTCTATCAAAAGCTTTTTGAAATATTCAAAATCCATCTCTCTCTCCCAAAAATTTTATGCAAATTTTACCAAAGAAAACTTGTTTATTTATTAAGTTATAAAGGATATAATATGAAAAAAAATTATAGGAGAGATAATGAGCCAGTTAAAACTTAAACTTCAGCAGGATTTGAAAGAGGCGATGAAATCAAAAGATACCTTTAAGCGCGATACCATCAGGTTTTTGATGAGTGCGATAAAACAGGTGGAGGTGGATACCAGAAAGGAGCTTGAGGACGAGGATATCATAAAGATAATCCAAAAAAGCGTTAAGCAGCGCCATGAGGCGGCCACGCAGTACAAAGATGGAGGACGCAAGGATCTGGCTCAAAAAGAGCTTGAAGAGGCGAAGCTGCTTGAGACCTATCTGCCAGCGCAGCTAAGCGACGAGGAACTGGAAACGGAGGTTCGGGCAATTATAGAGGAGGTTGGAGCCAAAACGATGAAAGATATGGGAAAAGTTATGGGTGCGGCTACGAAAAAGCTCGGCTCAAAGGCCGATGGCAGACGGATAAACCAGATGGTGAAGAAGATATTAGGCTAAGCCTTTTATCTTTTTCACCTCGTTGGCGATATCTTTTTGCCTCATAAAGTGCTCCCCTATCAAAAAGGCGTCCACGCCGATTTGGTGAAGCTCTTTTACCTGTTCGTGGCTGTTGATGCCGCTTTCTGCGACGATGATTTTGCCTTTTGGTATCAAAGGTACCAGTTTGTGGCTTAGATTTAAATCTATCTCGAAGGTCTCCAGGTTTCTGTGATTGATGCCGATTATATTGGCTCCCGCGAATACCGCCTTTACCAGATCCATCTTGTCGTGTATCTCCACCAAAGCCTCCATACCCAGGTGCCAGGTATACTCCAAAAGCTCTTTTAGCTCCTTTCGGCTCAAAGCCTTGGCGATTAGCAGCACGAAATCGGCCCCATATACCAACGCCTCAACCAGCTGGTATTTGTCTATGATGAAATCT
>JAMOUF010000027.1 GCA_027068245.1 Campylobacterales bacterium
TCAGTTTCAATCCCTTTAGAAGTTTTTTGACACCGGTAAGGCTTCTGGCGGTGGCGATAGAGAGCGGCAGATGAAAACCGTTCCATATCTCTTTGGTATATCCGGACAGGGTTAAATCGCTTTTTAACAGGGTTTTATCCAAATCTGTGATAAAAAAGTCCACAAAATCCCTTTTTTTGTTAAAATTGTATCAAAAAAGAGGTTTTATGCAAGAGCTGTTTGAAGAGCGTATAAAAAAGATAAATCCGGATATCCTGAACCAGCTTGATAAAAAAGATGAGTTCAGTTTTAGATTAAACGCACACAGAGGCGGGGAAAATGCGGTAGAGATGCTAAAAGAGGAGGGATTTGAGCCCAAAAAGGTGGATTGGGCCGAAGATGTCTACACTCTGCCAATAAAAGATAGAAAAAGAGTGGTAAAGTCAAAGGCCTATACCCAAAACCGTATATATATCCAAAACCTCTCATCCATCTTCGCCGCATACTCTTTGGATATAGACAAAGATGACTGGGTTTTGGATTTGGCTGCGGCTCCCGGGGGGAAGAGCTTGATTTTCAGCGAGCGGGCCAAAAAGGTCAGTGCGGTTGAGCCGGACAGGCAGCGCTATTTTAGAATGAGAAGAAATTTCAAGGAGCACAAGGCCTCGAACATCCAGACTTACAACAAAGACGGCAGGTTTATATACAAAAGCTGTCCTGGATGGTTCGACAAGGTCTTTTTGGACGCTCCTTGCAGTTCGGAGGCACATATGGACGGGGAGGTTACATGGTGGAATCTAAGGCGCGTGAGGCGTTTTAGCAAACTGCAAAAGGAGCTTGTTATAAGCGCCTTTGAGTCGTTGAAAGATGGGGGCCAGATGATTTACGCCACCTGCACCTTTTCGCCGGAGGAGAATGAGGAGGTGGTGGATTTTTTGCTAAAAAACTATCCCAATGCCAAAATCCTTCCCGTAAACCCTCCCTTTGACAACTATCAAAAGGGTATAACCTCATGGGATGGAAAAGAGTATGACAAAAGGGTTCAAGAGAGTGTCAGGATATTGCCAAAGGGGGCGTATAGCGGATTTTTTATGGCGAAAATAGCTAAATCCTGACTTTTTGCGAAATCTCCTCTATGATATCCTCCAACTCCTTCCCTTCCACTTCCACAACTATATCAGCCACCCTCTCATACTCCTTCGCCCGCTGGTCGTATAATTTTTTCGCATCTTTGTAAGATTTGAAAAGGGGTCGTTTGGCTATCTTCTTTTTTGCGTTTTTGCTTTTCGTTATGCGCTCAAAAATCCAGTCGAAATCGGCTTTTAAGTATACCACCGTTCCTATTTCTTTGATATTATTCACTTTGTAAAAGCCGCCACCGGTGGAGATGATGGTATCTTTTACGCTCTTTGCAAGCCAGTCGGCGGTCTTTTGCTCCAGCTCTCTAAAATATTTCTCTCCCCTTTTTTTAAATATCTTTTTGATTTTCATATTGGTTAGGCTCTCTATCAAATCGTCCGTATCTACGGCGAAACTCTCTTTTTTCGCTGCAAAAGCCCGTGCCAGGGTTCCTTTGCCTACCCCCATAAATCCGATAAGTAAAATGTTTCTCATATAGCTCCTTTAAGAAACTTTTTCTATAATGGTATCAAAAAAAAGGGTCGCAATGTCGTTTATCCATCTGCATCTGCATACGGAATACTCCTTGCTTGACGGTGCGAACAAGATAAAGGCTCTGGCAAAGAGAGCCAAAGAGCTGGGTATGAACGCGGTGGCTATGAGCGACCACGGAAATATGTTCGGAGCCATAGACTTTTACAAAACGATGAGAAAAGAGGGCGTAAAGCCCATCATCGGTATGGAGGCCTATTTGCACAACAGCGGGGAACTGGATGACAAATCCACCAAACAGCGTTTCCATCTCTGTCTGTTTGCCAAAAACGAGACAGGCTACAAAAACCTGATGTATCTAAGCTCTATGAGTTACATCAAAGGCTTTTACTACTATCCCAGGATAAACAAAAAGCTGTTGAAAGAGCACAGTGAAGGGCTTATCTGCACCAGTGCCTGTTTGCAAGGGGAGGTGAACTGGCACCTTAACCTTAGCGAGAGGAACCTGAAGTTTGGGGCGAAGGGGTATGAGGCCGCAAAAGAGGCGGCACTTTGGTACAAGGAGGTCTTCGGTGAGGATTTTTATCTGGAACTTATGCGGCACGGTATAGGCGACCAGCAAAGAATTGACGATGAACTTATCCGGCTCAGCCTTGAGACGGGCATAAAGATAGTAGCCACGAACGACACCCACTACCTGCATAAAAAGGACGCCCAGGCCCATGAGGCGTTTATGTGTATAGCCATGAACAAACAACTGGACGACCCGGGCCGGCTCAAGCACTCCGTCCATGAGTTCTATTTCAAATCCTCACAGGAGATGGAGAGGCTCTATGCGGATATTCCCGAGGCCATCTCCAACTCCCAGGAGATTGCCGACAAATGCAACCTGGAGTTGGACCTGGGAAACCCAACTCCACCCAATTTCAAATTTACGCTCGAATATGCCAGCCAGAGGGGTTTGGATTTGCCAGCCGGCGGCAGATACAGCTTTGAAAATGATGAGAAGCTGTTCGAGGATATCTGCAAAGAGGGGCTCCTTCAAAGGCTTGAGTATATAGAGCCGGATAGACACGAGCTCTATCACAGGCGGCTGGAGCATGAGATGGAGATTATAAAAAGTATGAAATTTCCCGGATATATGATAATAGTCTGGGACTTTGTAAGAGAGGCCAAGAAACGGGGCATTCCGGTAGGGCCCGGCAGGGGAAGCGCCGCAGGGAGCCTGGTGGCTTACGCTATGGGGATTACCGATATAGACCCTTTGAAATACGATTTGCTCTTTGAGAGGTTTCTAAATCCCGAGCGGGTAAGCATGCCCGATATCGATATGGACTTTTGCCAGGAAAGAAGGGGAGAGATAATAGACTATGTGGTTCAAAAATATGGCCGCTACAATGTGGCGCAGGTTATCACATTTGGAACCTTGCTGGCAAAAGGGGTGATACGGGATGTGGCCAGGGTGCTTGGACTCAGTTATGCCGACGGGGACAGGATGGCGAAACTGATTCCGGATAAGCTTGGAATCACTCTCAAAGAGGCATATGATATGGAGCCAAAAATCAAAGAGCTTATTGAGAGCGAGCCCAAATTCAAAAGGCTTTGGGAGTATGCCCTGGCTTTGGAGGGCCTAAAGAGAAACGCAGGTATGCATGCAGCGGGCGTGGTTATAAGCAACGAGGAGCTTTGGCATAAAACCCCGCTATACAAACCCAGCGGCGAAGAGACCATCGTAACTCAGTATTCACTGAACTTTTTGGAAGACGTGGATTTGATAAAGTTCGACTTTCTGGGTCTAAAAACCCTGACGGTGGTGGATAACGCCGTAAAGCTCGTAAAGCGCAGATATAACAAGAATATCGATTGGAACGAGGTGGATATAGACGATAAAAAGGTTTACGACCTTATCCAAAGCGGTCACACCCTGGGGCTGTTCCAGATAGAGTCTGAAGGTATGCAAAAGCTAAACGCCAGGCTAAAACCCACCACATTTGAAGATATCATCGCGGTATTGGCGCTATACAGGCCAGGCCCGATGGAGTCTGGAATGCTTGATGAGTTTATAGAAAGAAAACATGGCCGCAAAAAGGTCTACTATCCCTTTGAGGAGGTGAGTTTCGAGGAGCTTAAATCCACCCTGGAACCCACATACGGAATGATTGTCTACCAGGAACAGGTTATGCAGATAGTGCAGATAGTAGGCGGGTTCAGTCTGGGTGAAGCCGATATCATCAGACGGGCTATGGGTAAAAAGAACAAAGAGCTTATGGAGGAGTATAAGAAGGACTTTGTAAAAAGGGCCAGTGAGCGCGGGTTTGATGCGGAAAAGTCCAGGGTTTTGTTTGAACTGATAGAGAAATTCGCCGGATATGGTTTCAACAAATCCCACTCCGCCGCCTATGCGATGATAACCTTTCAAACGGCCTATCTAAAAGCCTACTATCCCCAGGAGTTTATGGCCGCACTATTGACGAGCGAGCAGGACAATACGGATAAAATCGTCAAATATGTGGATGAGGTAAAACGCATAGGCA
>JAMOUF010000028.1 GCA_027068245.1 Campylobacterales bacterium
TACAAAATGGTTGGTATGGCTGCTTACACTCTGTCCGTAGATATCGATAACCGCGTCCTGCGCCTCCTCAACGTGAGACTCTGCTGTGCCAAGCTTTAGATTATCCAGCAGATCACCGCTGTCGTCAAAATTTATGATGTTGTTTTCTCCCGTAAAAGTGGAGGAGACGATAAGCCTGTAACCCGTGCCGTCAAAAAAAATGGTAGAGGATACTTTTTCACTGCTTTGGTTGATCTTTTGGGAGATGGACTCCAGTGTATCGGAGCTTGAATAGTTGATTACTATCTCCTCTCCATCTATATCGAGCCTAAGCTCCCCATCCTGGCTCGCAACCGCATCGTGTCTGTTCGCTACGCCTTCTTGGGAGAGCCATATATCGTTTGTGGCGAGACGCTCTACGGTAAACTCCAAAGAGAGTGGAGCCAGTTTTTTCTCATCCAGCACTCTAACCTCCGCCATATCCTCAACAGAGACGGATGCCTTTTTTTTATATACGAAATCCTCTTCGACGATCTTTTCAAAACTTTTGTCAAAATCTTTCACGATCTCCACAAAAGTGCTGAAGGCGGATTTTTGCTGAAGGATCGTATCCTCTTTTTTATAAAGTAGATTGATCTGCTGATTTTTCAACTCCTGAAACTTTTGCAAAATCTGCTGATAGTCAAACTGCCCGCTGAGATTGCTAAGATATATCTCTCCTGCCATATCTACGCCCTTTTCTCAAATAAAAGACCGGTAATCTCATCGATATATTTGGCGATTTTAAGCATAGTATCGGGTGGAAGCTGTTTTATAACTTCCTTTGTCTTTTCGTCGATTATCTTTACAACCTGGATGTTCGTCTCCTTGTCAATCTCGATTTTAAGTGAGGTATGAAGCATCTTTATCTTCTCGTTAAGCTCTTTTGCCCGCTTCTGTATTATATCATCTTTGATATTTTGCGGAATATTGTCAAAATCGCTTTTGTTACCCTCTTTTGTGGATATTTTATCGTTTTGCTGATGGATATTGGTGTTTGAACTATGTATGGTTTGCGCCGAGTGTGTCTGGTTTATAGCTTTTATATCCATTATGATCTCCTCAATCTCTTAGCTAAACCTATTAAACTTAGCTAAAAGATCGATAAGGGAAAAAAACCCTTATCGAAGAAGCTGTAAAACAAGCTGGGACTGCTGATTTGCCTGAGCAAGCATTGCGGTTCCAGACTGCATCAAGATGTTGTTTTTTGTAAAATCCGCCATCTCTTTCGCAAAGTCAACGTTTCTGATACGTCCCTCGGCGTCTCTGGTATTTACCGCCTGTGTCTCGTTGTTTGAGATGATCTTTTCAAGCTCGATCTGAGCTGAACCAAAATTGGCCGCCTCTTTGTCAACGGCTTTTATCAAAGCGTCCACCGTAGAAACAGTCTCATTAGCGGCTGTTTGACTTGTAACATCTATAGAGTAGTCCTTTCCGCCTATGTTTACATTTGATGCTGCACCTCCAGATGCACCAGCTACAGCGCTTGCCTGTGCGGATACGATATCCAGCTCCTGATCGGTTCTACCGCCGTAATGGATCTTGAATGTCTGAGTCCCACCGCCACTGAAAAGTTTTAGCCCGTTAAATTCGGTATCTTTGAAAATTTTACCAATTGCGTCTACAAGTTTGTTGATATCTTGCTGTAACATATCTCTTGAGTTGTCATCCGTTGTGTTAGATGCCTGGATAGTTTTAGCTTTTATATCGTTTAGGATATTGTAAACCTCGCTCAAACTTCCCTGCGCGATCTGTGCAATACTTACACCATCTTGTGCGTTTCTTGTTCCTTGATCTACAGACAGAGCATATGTTTTAAGCTGGTCTGCAATATATAGCCCGGCAGCATCATCGGCCGCTCTGTTTACCCTATGGCCCGTAGCCAGCCTCTCCAGGTTTTTGTTTACGTTGTATTCAGTCTTTAGCAAATTTGCGTGCGTAAAGTCGGACTGAAAGTTGTAGTTGATCTTAAGTGCCATTTCTAACCTCCTCTTTTTTTATGCTTATATTGTCGGATGGTTAGAAATTTTTTTTAGCCTCTTTTATATTTTTTTCAAGTTTTTTTGCCTCACTTATAAATCCCGCCCCCTCCAAAGCCTTGCAAAGCATCGGCAAAACCCCGCTGCTTTGGTTATATTTGACAACATTCATAAGATATTTGACAGCAGTGACATAATCTTTTTCACTAAAAGCTGATTTACCCATAATCTCGTTGGCTATTCTGCTCTTTTCGTTTTTAGCCAGGACTTTTCCGGCATATTTTTTAGCGTCGTCAAAATTCTTTTTCTCATAGTTATATAGAGCAAAATCCAAAATCATCTTCTCATCGTCAAATACCTTGATAACCTTTTTTATAAACTTCTCATACTTTTTTACATCTTTGGCTCTATATATCTGCGAGAGCAGATAAGCCAGGTTTTTGGATCTCTTTTCCCTCCAACGCCTCTCCAAAAAGACGATATCATCCTCTTGCATAGTATCTTTTATCTCATCGATTACTTTTGGAACTTTATGAAGCGTATCCAAAAAAACGGGCCTGATTTGGTGTTGGGAGGCATCGATGGCGTCTAAATAGGCGATTACCGAGCTTTTGGTATCACCTGTTTTTAGCTCTTTTTCCAGTTTGTATTTATAATAGTATAGATCCGCAAAGAGTTTTTTACCGCTCTTTTCTATCGTTTTTAAAAAATCGTATGCCTCCTCATACCTTTTGGCCTGATATAGAAGATGGATGTAATAGTATGCGCTGTAATCCAAAAAAAACGAGTCTGTTTCTTTCTTTAAATTTTCATAATAGCTTAAAAACTCCTCTTCGTAAATAAAGGCCTCATCAAGGAATCTTTTATCGAAAAAGGCCAAAACGCTGTAAGTTTGAAAAATATAGAAAAGCTTGACGAAATATTCAAAATCATCACTATTTTTATAGATTTCCAAATCTTTTTTTATAAGCTCCAGATTTCTTATAGCTTTTTTCTTTTGAATATCGGGCTTTTGATATCCGTAGTGGTTTATAAAAACGGGCAACTGCACCGTCTCTATACCCAGTTTTTCGTGAATATTTCCTCCCCACAAAATATCGGGATCGTTTTTATGTATGAACGCCTGGTGGGAGATAGCGTTTACATCCCCGTCAAGCCCGTAATTTTTCACATATATGCTGATTCCTCTCACATCGCTTCGATTTAGAGCCAAAAGATAGTTTTTAAATTTTTCAAACTCCTCATCTTCCAGCTCAAAATCGGCGTCAAAGTGCCAGATCCACTCCCCTTTGCACTTTGAACTTGCGTAGTTTCTCGCGTCAGAAAAGCCGTTCCACTCTTTGAAATATACTTTTGCCCCGAAACTTTTTGCTATCTCTACGGTTTTGTCGGTAGATCCGGTATCTACAACCACGATCTCATCGAACTTGTCTGATATGCTCTTTAAAAGCCTTGGAAGGTTCTCCTCCTCGTTTTTCACTATCACCGCAGCGCTTAGACTAACCATCCGCCCACTCCCTTATAAATCTCGCTTTCTCTTTCTCAAATCCGTTTTGGGAGGATAAAAGACGGTTTACTATCTTTTGCGACTCATCCTCTGCTCCAAGCTCTCTCATAAGATTTAGGCTTTGGGAACTTAATGGATTGAGTATCAGCGATGCCCTGGCATATCCTTGTGACTCTTTAAGACGGTTTTGCTCTTTTAAATATTGGGCCGTGGCATAACAGCCAAGCCAGCTTAGAGGCAGGGTTTTTTGTATGTTTTCAACCGTAGCCTGAGTTATACGCCCCTTTAGAACGAGCCTGGTTAATTTCTCTATTTTTCTAACCTCCCTTTTGTAAGCCTTCTCTTCCTCTGGCAACAGGGAGTATAGATATTTGAAATTTCCGGCTTTAAGTATCCACTCATAAATCTCCTCATTTTTGATACCGGTTAAAAAGCCCCCGTAATATACCGCATTAAAGTAGTCAAAAACCCTGCCTAAAGATCTTGCCGTCTCTATAAAGGGCAGGTTTTTATCTTCCATATCCAAAAAGATCTTCTCAAAACCATTTTTTATAACCCGTCTTTTTACAACGGATTCATAACTTATATCGGTCTTTGCAATGTGGATCGATCCGGATATGTTGTTTTGATGCAGTCTGTATCTGCCTACTGTTTTGGCGCACTTTTTAAACTCGGCCCTTCCTGCGGCCCTGGCCCAGAACTCATAATCCTGGGCTCTGATAAACTCCGTGTCATACCCTCCAAGCATTTTATAAAGATCTTTTCTTACCATCGTCATGGGATTTGGTATGGGAGATCCCGGCACCGACAATATCCTGAACCCAAGATATGGCCCGTTTTTATAAAAATCCAGTGGAGACATCATCCCCTTCCCTTCTCCAAATATCTCCAAATCCCCGTAAACTATATCCGGAACATAGTTCTCATCCTCCAAAAGTTTCACATAATCCAACAGCGTGTCAGACTCCAATATATCGTCATCGTCCAGCCACAAAACATACTCCCCGCCCGCCTCTTCCAAAGCCCTGTTTCTTGTATAGGGCCGGCCCATATTTCTATCGTTTTTCAAAACCCTGAGTTTTGGGTGGTTTAAGTAATCTTTCAAAGTGTTGTAAATATCTTTTTGGGAACCGTCGTCAATTACCAGCACCTCGAAATTTTTATAACACTGATTTAGCGCAGAGTCCAAAGCCTCCAGCAAAAACTCCTCTCTGTTGTATGTTGGTATGGCTATTGTGACAAAAGGTTCTCTTTTTAGATTGGCCGGATATAAAACAGACGCCCCTTTTTGAAGCGGCTCATAGCGGTGCATCAGCCCAAACTCTTTTTGCCAGGCCTTAACCGCGGCTCTCTCGTCATCTCTTGCCGCAACATCCAAAATTATGGTGAAATCTTTTGAGAGCCTGCTTTTTAATATAGGCAGAGCCGGATAACTTGATCTGTCCTGAAGGCTCATAGGAGGGCCATCAATAATCAAACAGTCTATCTTTAAATTTCTATCCAAAAACCCGCTCTCATACCACTGCCAGATCTTACCCCCGATCTCATAAACTCTGAGCGGAGCGTATCTTAGATCTACAACATCTAAAAGATTGTGGATCTTTATCTCCTCAAGGGTTTTTTTGTAATACTCGTAATCATGTTCCAATGAGATAAGTTTCGAGCCTTCCCATCTTTTTAAAAGATAGCCCACCGCGACGGTAGATACGCCGCTTCCGCACTCCAGCACGCTCACAGGGCCGTTTTTGCCCTTTTTAATAAGCTCTTTGAAAATCAGCTTTATAAAATCGGCTGAGGCCGCCCATCCGCCAAATCTGTTAAAGGGGGCCTCTATATCTAAAAGTTTAAATATCTGCAGAAGATCTTCAACCTGCTCTTTGGACTCCATAATCCAACCTTATAAATTTTTTTAATTTTATTTTAGCTAAAATTACATAAAAAAGGCTTCATCAAATGAAAGTTAGCGTCTGCATAGTAAATAAAGATCCCAATAAACCTCTTGAGAAAACCTTTGACTCTCTAAAAGATAATATGGACTACATAGACGATATCGTGATATCTACGAAAGCTCCAAAGAGCTATGGTGCCAGGTCTTTACACATAAACAGCCAAAACGAGGCCCTCCACAGAAACGCCTGTTTAAAAGCCGCGAAAAACCCCTATATACTCTGGCTAAGCAGTGACAGCGAGCTTGAGGAGGATACGCTTGAGGAGTTTTTGGATATATTGGAAGATTATCCGGATACCGATATTATCTACCCAAACGAAGTTTACATTGATAACGGGGAAGAGGAGGTAAAGAACTACACCGACTGGCACGGCGCTCAAAACTCTTTGCTCCAGTCGCTAAGCATTGAGAAGCACCTTCCAAAATGGGGCGTTTTGACAAAAAAAGAGAGCCTTGTCAAGGCCGGAGGATTTGAAGAGCTATACGGTCCCCAGACATTTTACGGCTATATTTATAAAAACCTTAAAAACATCTCCCTCAAGTTATCGGATCTTAGCTTCGTCAACAACTACGAAAACGAAAACTTCATAGACACCTCATACCACAGCAAGCTTTTAAGGGATGTTTTTGGGCTCTATCCCATCAAGGAGCTCTTTGGCAGCCTGGAGTGGGAAAACGAACCTGTTGCCACGGCCACCGCCTTGACTCTTACGGCAGACAGGCTGTTTGAGTATTTTGACTTTTTTAACGCATCCAATTTTTATAGGCAGGCACTTTTGACATTTCACAATCAGGAGTCTTTAAGAAAACTGATAGAGACATATATCCGGATGGGCCTCTTTGATGAGGCCAAAAAGATGGCACATACGCAGAGTATGGAAAAGATCGAGGAAAAGGAGATTATAGATCGGATAGAGACTACGCAAAAACTGGTGGAAAAAATCGAATCAAGCGTTAAAGAGGGGCGTTTAAGCGAGATACTTGGTGCGGCGCAGGAGATTTTTGACTACTATAACGGCGCACCTTTATACAATATTTTCGGCGTGATAGAGTATCTTTTGAAAAATTATCCCCAGGCTTACAGATATTTCTATAAAGCGGTTACGATGAATCCGGTGGATAATGATATAATAAGCAATCTTGCCGATATGGCAAAACGCCTTGACAAAGAGGAAGAGGTTCTCTCTTTGATAAACCGAATAACCAGATAGGGGCGCATTATGAATGAGAATATGGGAAAATTTGAAACCTTGAAGCTTGCTACCAAATACTGGGGCGGCGACCAGGAGACCTCAACGCTTATAATAATTCTGTTTCTGCTTGTTTTTATAACGTTGCTGATAGTAGGTTTTTTGGTGCAACGGTATATGAAGTTGAAAAATCTTAAACACTTCTTTGTAAAATATGCAAAAAATAAAGGGCTCACAGATGAAGAGATAGAGATATTATGGACCTATGCAAACAAAATGGATAGGGATCCGATGCTGGTGCTTGAGTTTAAAGCTCCATTTGAAAAGGTTGTGGACCTGTATATAAAAAGCGATCCAAACGCCGATGAGAATCTGGTTCAGGATATGAGAAAAAAACTCGATTTCGTGATCCAAAGCCCCTATATTCCAATCGTTACAACAAAAGATATAGAGATCTTCCAAAACGGACGGATGATCTTTTCCAACAACCGTGCCATAAACGTGGCCCTTTACGACAAGGATGAGCGGTATATGTATTGGCTGGTTGTTGATAACGATCTGCCTCCAAACATACAAAAAGGAGAGATTGTAAAAGTTGTCTTTGTTAGGAACGACGACGGTATCTACACTATAACTCTTCCAATAGAAGATATTATAAACGAAGGCGGCAAAACCATCATAAAACTGCCCCATACCTTCGAACTGCACCGGACTCAAAGAAGGGAGTATCCAAGAGTTAAAATCAACGAGCCCGTCAAAGTGGTGATAAATGATGAGGCAAACAAAGAGAAGGTTGTTTTACAAGGAACATTTTATGACATAAGTGCCGGAGGTGGAAAGATCTGCTTTGAAAAAGATTTCGATATTTTGAAAAAAGTCAAATACGGTGACACTTTTACTATCACCTTCAAACTCGACGGGGAGCTGTTTGAACTAAAATACAAAGTGCTTGAGAAGGACGCCAAACCCAAACAGCTATGCCTGCGAGGCATCTTTGAGGATATTGACGAAAAGACAAAAGACGAGATTATGGAGTTCGTTCAAAAAGAGCAGCTTAAACTGGCCCAGATCAAGAGAAAAGATGGATAAGAAAACCCTTCTTTCTTTACTTAACCATAAAGAGTTGGAGATAAAAGAGTTAAGCTCAAAAATCCTGGATATAAAAAATGAAAAAAAAGCGGTCCTTGATAAAATAGATATGTTAAAAGAGCATATAGTTCTTTTAGAGTGTCAAAATGCTGAATCGTTGGCTCAGATGTTGCATATAAAAGGGCTTATATTTGAAAAAATCGACTCGATAAAAGTTTTAAAGAGCCATATTTGCTCTTTGGAAGATATTTTGTCACAATATACGCAAAAACTTAAAGTAGTTTATTCGGAAAAAAAGGGGCTTGAGAAACTTTTGGAAAGAGTAAAAAGCCGGGAGAAAAAAAACAGACTATCAAAGGAGAATCAGTTAGCCGATGAGAGTTATCTTCGCAAGTTTATTAACGGTTAGCCTGCTTTATTCGCAAACAGAGATAAAAGAGCTGGAAAAAGAGATAAAAAAACTTGAAAAACTAAAAGAGGAGATCCATACAAAGCTGGAGAGAAACAGAGAGGTTTTAGCAAAGATAGAGCAGGAGAAAAAGAGCCTTGAGGAGTTAAGAAAACGGGTGGAAAAGGAGATCAAAGAGATAGAGAAAAAGAGATACAAAAAACTCGCCAAGGATTTTGAGAATATGGACCCCGAATACGCGGGTGAGAAACTCTCCAAATTCGACGACCCGAAAATCGCAGCGTATATATTATTTAATATGAACTCCAGAAAGGCCGGAGAGGCGTTGAACTATACCGATGCGAAAATGGTAAATAAAATATCTAAAATCCTGACCCAACTTAAGAATGAAAAGTAACTATCTAAGAGTTTCCCTCTTTTTTTTGGCCTACCTGCTTATATCCGCTGTGCTTTTTTTCTATTTCGATATGGATAAAAAAAACAGGATTTCCGTATATCTAAACCAGCAGATAGAGAAACTCTCCTCTGAGTTCAAAGCCACGAAAAACGCATACGAAAAACTAAGCAACTTCGTATACGACCAGCTCTCAAACGATAAAGATTTTTTAGCCGTTCTATCCTCAAATCAAAAAGATCAGATCTATAACTATCTGCTGCCGTATTATAAAATATTAAAAAGATACAATATCCACTATCTAACCATCCAAAAGCCGGACGGCACTGTGGTGATCAATATGCATAAACCCTATAAAAAAGAGAAAAAAACCAAACAAGATCTTTTCAGCACTGAAAAAAGTTCGGGTAAAATCGTGATGGAGTTTACAAAACCCATATATATAAAAGGCAAGCTCCTGGTGTTTTTTAAAACCGCCATATCTTACAATACCTTAAAAAAGGAGCTTCAAAGACTTTTTAGGGGGAAATACGAGTATATTTTAAATAACTCCCTTATAACGAAAAATGTTTTCAACTACGGCAACTACCTCTTTATCCAAAGCGACCTGCATCCAAAGTTCTACTACGAAGAGAACTCGGCGAAAGAGCGGGCTTCAAAAGAGCGTGAGCTGATCCATAAGATAAACCTATCCATAAAAGAGAAGGTAAAACAGAGACTCAGCCAGGGCAAAAATTTCGCCGTTTTGACAGAAGTGGATGGAAAATACTATATAGTAACATTTTTGGCGATAAACTCATCCGGATACAATATAGGTTATCTTATCTCTTACAAACAGGACGATATGGCCGCAGCCTTCGATATGCTCTTTTTGCAAAACATCATATTCAGCAATATTTTGATTATCATTTTGCTGGCATTTATATACTACTTTTTCCAAACCAAGTTCAAGTTTGAAGAGATGGCTGTGATAGACAAACTTACCAAACTTTATAACCGGCATAAGTTCTATGAGATCGCGGAGCAGGAGATGGTAAGATCCAAACGGCATAACAGGCCTTTCTCTTTGGTGCTCTTTGACATAGACCATTTTAAACAGATAAACGACACATACGGACACGACGTGGGGGACTACGTTTTGGCGACGATGGCGAAGATTATAAAGGATAAGATTAGAAAGTATGACTACATTTTCAGATGGGGCGGAGAGGAGTTTATCATACTCGCACCCGAGACGGAGCTGAAAAACGCTCACAAACTGGCCGAAAAGATTAGAAAGCTGGTTGAGGAACACTCTTTCGATAAGGTTGGAAAAGTGACTATAAGCCTGGGCGCCGCCCAGTTTTATCCGGATAGCGACAAAGATATAGACCAGGTTATCAAAAGGGCCGATACGGCTCTTTATCAGTCAAAAAGAGAGGGCAGAAACAGGACCACTATCCTTTTTTAGCCAAAAAAACGGCGAAATTGGCCCATTTAAACAGTATCTCCACATACTCAAATCCGGCCTCTTTCACCATCTCCTCATTCTCCTTTAGGCTGTAAGGAATTAAAACGTTTTCCAACGCCTCCCTTTTTTGCGATATCTCAAAATCTGTATACCCCCTGGCTTTTTTGTAGTCGTAATAGATATCTATCAGCTGTTTGCCAAGCTTTTTATCCTCGCTGATGACCTTTTCGCTAAATATAAAAAGACCGCCGCTTTTTAGCTTGCTGTATATTTTTTTTACGAATTTGTCACGCTTGATGGGCCTTATAAACTGCAAAGTGTAGTTCGCCAAAAATATATCGGCCATCTCATACTCATAGTCCAAAATATCCGCTTCGACAAACTCTATATCTGCCCCATAGGCCCTGGCCTTTTTTCTGGCCCTCTCCACCATCGCTTTGGAGTTGTCGATACCAACGAGATTGAGCTTTTTTGAGCCGTCGCTTATATTTATAAGCGTAGAGCCTGTGGAGCTGCCAAGGTCATAGACCAGTGAGCCCTCTTTGGTGTTTTTAAGCACGATTTTTTTTATAAGTTCCTGGGCCTCTGCGTAAAAAGGGACCGAGCGGCTTATCATATCGTCAAAGACGGCCGCCACATCCTCGTCAAACTCGAACTGTTTTTCTATCGGTTTTTGAAAGATTCTGTCTTCCATTTCGTCCCGCTTTTTGGTTTAAGCCTGTTTTCTATTTTTATTTTTATCTCATCGAACCCGCCGCTTGCAAAACAGCTATCTATGGTGCAGGCTTCAAAACTTTTCACCTCTTCCGCCTTTGGTAAAATATAGGGATAGTTGATGAAAGCTATCTTTTTTAGATATTTTAAAAGAGTCTCTTTTTTGGCTTTTATAATCACGTCTTTATACTGGTATCTAAACACAAGCCTGGTAAAGGTTGGAAAAGAGGCGGGGTTGTGAAATATCAGAGCCGACTTTTTGTCTATCTCCTTTTTTACCTCTGAATAGAGTTTCAAATCATACCCAAGCTCTGCCAGACTCATAAGTGAGTGCAGCAAAACAGAATATCCGGATGAGAAGTAACTGTCATCTATCCTTACAGGCAGCTTTTTATCTTTTTTCGTATATAGCCACCCTTTTTTTGTCTTAAACCTCTTTTTGGCCTTATCGTAAATATGCTCGGCCTTTTTTAGATACTTCTTATCCAGCGTAACCTCATATGCCGTTATTAGAGCGCTTAACAAATAGGCGTAATCGTCCAAAAAGGCCTCTTTCTTTGGAGCGTTGTCAAGATATTTTTGATGGTAGAGCTTCGATTTGCCGCTCATCGAGGACAAAAGGGCCTCAAGAGAGTCCAAAGCCTCTTTTTTGTATCTCTCCTCTATCACGAAAGCTCTGAGTTTCGCCTCGATATACATGGCGTTCCACGCGGTAATGATTTTTTTGTCTATAAATGGGTAAACCCTTTTTTGCCTCATCTTTTTCAACAGCTCTATGGTCTTTGCGTCCACAGGGCCTTTTATATGTGGATTCGAAGCATCTCCATCGAAATTTCCATCCGGGGTTATACCAAGATTTTCAAGTTTTTTGGCCGCCTCTTTTACACCGCCTCTTTTTAAAAACTCAAGGCTCTTTTTATACTCATACACAAAGTATTTCCCCTCCTCACCTTCGCTGTCGGCGTTACTGGCGCTAAAAAAGAGCCCTCCATGGCCAAAACGGCTGTCGATATTTTCAATCGTTTTTACGACCACCTCTTTGAAAAGGGGATTTTTAGTGATTGTATAAGCCCTGGTGTATACCCTGACAAGCTCCGCATTGGTATAGAGCATCTTTTCAAAATGGGGAATCATCCACTTCCTGTCGGTGGTATATCTGAAAAATCCCCCCTCTATCTGGTCGAATATCCCCCCTTTTGCCATCATCTTTAGTGTCTTTACGGCCATATCCAGAGCCTCTTTGCTGCCGCTTAGCTGATAGATATCCAAAAGCAGCTCCAGTTTGGAAGGCTGCGGAAATTTGATACGCTTTGAAAAACCGCCGTAACTTTCGTCATACTCCTTCTTTATCTGCTCCAATGTCTTATAAAGCAGAGTTGAGTCCAGCTGAACCGGCACATACTCCTGGTTAAGCACCTTCTCGGTCAGCTTCACTACCGATTCAGCCCTTTTTTCGATGTAATCTCTCTCACTTTTGTAAGCTTTCGCCAAAATGGGCAGCACCGTTTTCAAACCCTTTACACCGTATCCATCTTCGGGAGGCAGGTAGGTGGCCGAAAAAAACGGTTTTAAATCCTCCGTCAAAATTATCGTCAAAGGCCATCCACCGGCCCTGTTATGCATAACCTGATAGATAGTCTGATAATACCTGTCAATATCGGGTCTCTCTTCCTTGTCAACCTTTACGGGAATGAAGTTCTCGTTTATCAGTTTCGCAATCTCCTCGTTCTCAAAAGACTCCCTCTCCATCACGTGGCACCAGTGACAGGTGCTGTATCCGATGGATAGAAATATCGGCTTGTGCTCCTCTTTGGCCTTTTTGAAAGCCTTTTCGCCCCAGGGCAGCCAGTTTACAGGATTGTGGGCGTGCTGGCGCAGATATGGGGACTCCTCGTATATCAGCTCGTTGGTATACTCAGCCGCACTTGCAAAGATAGCTAAAATTATCGCTATTAAAATTTTCATCGAACTCCTTTTTCGCTCTTTCTATATCTTTTTCTATCTGCCTCTTCAGCTCTTTCAAAGATGAGAACTTCCTGTTTGGACGCAGATATTTTATAAAACAGATTTCTACCTTGTATGGACTTTCAAACTCCTCCAAAAAGTGGGTCTCTATGGCAAAAGAGCCATCGACGCTCTCTCTTTTGCCTATGAAAGTAACGGACTTTTTACCGTTGGCGAGAGTCAGGTAGACCCCCTCTTTTGGCAGAAGAAATTTTTCAACCTCTACATTCACCGTAGGCACCAGCTCCTTTGAGCCAAGCCCCTGGCCTTTGATTTTTTTTCCTTCTATCTGATAACATCTGCCAAGAAGCCGGTTGGCTTTTTCTATATCACCACTTTTTAAAAAATTTTTTATAAATCTTGAATGTATGGAGATGCCATCTTGCTTTATCTCCTCCACCACCTCAACCACACCGTCGAAATACTTTTTCAAATCCTCTATAGTATACCTTCTGTCCTTTCCAAAGGCAAAGTCATAACCAACCACAATTTTTTTCAGATTTGGAAAGTCCTGCTTCAACCGCTCCACGAACCCTTTGGCGTCCAGCTCTTTTATAGTTGGCAGCGGATAAAAAAAGCAGGGCTTTTGTATAAAGCGGCATCTAAACTCACCAGGTGTCAGCACAGCCCCTTTTTCTATCACCAACACCCCGTCAGCCCTTTTTATAAGCTCCTGATGGGCTTTGTGGACCCCGTCAAAGGAGCCCAGGGCCAGGGAGGTGATACTATTTTTCAAAAAAGTAGACCCACTCAATATTTCCCTCTTTTCCGCTAAGTTTTGAAGGCTCTTTTTTTATAAGCCTCCATCCAAGCTCCTCTGCCTTCTTTTCAAATCTCGCCATAGCCTCCTTTATAGCCTCTTCATCCCTGACTACCCCTCTTTTGTCCCGTTTGGCCTCTCTTCCAACCTCGAACTGGGGTTTGAAAAGTAAAATAATTTTTTTACCCGATAACCTGTCGATATCTTTGAGAATTTTCAACAGACTTATAAAACTGACGTCACTTACCACAAGACCAAATTTTCTATCCGGATAGAAATCTCTTATATCGGTATTCTCTATACTAAAGACCTTTGGATTGGATTTTAGGGTATGGTGAAGCTGGCTTGAGCCCACATCCACGGCCGTAACCTCTTTTGCCCCCTCTTCCAAAAGCACCTGGGTAAACCCCCCTGTGCTGGCTCCTATATCCAAAGCCTCGATACCTTTTATGAAGGAAGCGTCTATACCGCTTAAAAAACCTTTCAGCTTTTTTGCGCCCCGGCTTACATACCCATCATCTGCCACCTCAACATCGCCATCTTCTATCTCGGTGGAGGGTTTTGTCAAGGTCCTGCCGTCCACTTTTACAAGGCCCATCTTTATAAGCTCCGCCGCTTTGGTGCGGCTGCTTACATACCCTTTTTCCACCAGATACCTGTCAAGCCTCAATGCCAGCCTCTTTCAACATCTGCCAAAGTCTCTCCTCACTCAACACCTCGACGCCCAGTTTTTTGGCCTTCTCATATTTGCTGCCTGGATGCTCCCCAAAAAATAGATAATCGGTCTTTTTTGAGACGCTGTTACTTACATTAGCGCCCGCCTTTTCCAAAAGCTCTTTTATCTTGGAGCGTGGCAGCTTCATCTCACCAGTCAAAACGACGGTTTTACCGGTAAGCGGAGTTTGAACCTCCTCTTTTTTGGGCTCTACCGGTTTTAAAATCTTTATAAGCTCTTCTATTTTATCCCGGTTGACCTCGATAAACTCCTTTATCGATTTCACCATCTCAGGCCCAAAACCCTCTATCTTGTAAAACTCCTCCACGGGAACCTTATACCAGTATATACCGAAAGTCTCACAAATCTTTTTGCTGGCTACCTCGCCTATATGCTCTATCCCAAGTGCGTTTACGAACCTCCAGCAATCCACCCCTTTTAGCCTCTTTATGGCCTCGATGAGGTTTTCGGCCTTTTTGCTGGCAAATCCCGGCAGTTTCAAAAGGTCCTCTTTTTTCAACTTAAACAGGTCCACCACATCCTTTACCAGACCCTTTTCATACAGCAGCCGCACGGTTGCCTCGCCAAGCCCGGGAATATCCAGGCACTGTTTCGAGGCGAAATATATGATGGAGTTTACCACCCTGGCCGGGCAGCTAAGGTTTTGGCACTTTATCAAAATCCCCTCGTCCAAAACCGGCTGGCCGCAAACGGGGCAGACCTTGGGCCGCTCCACCTTCTTCTCCTTGCCGGTTCTAAACTCGGTCAAAACCTTGGTTATCTCAGGTATAACGTCCCCACTTCTGATAACGATAACCATATCGCCTATTCTTATATCTTTTCTCTCAATCTCCGCATAGTTGTGAAGCGTCGCCCGCTCGACGATAACCCCCCCAATCTCCACGGGCTCGAGTATGGCAACCGGCGTTATGACGCCGGTTCTTCCAACCTGTGGCACGATGTCTCGAACCCTCGTCATCTTCTCAACCGCTGGAAATTTATAGGCTACCATCCACCTTGGGTATTTGACCGTATAGCCAAGTATATCGTGCAAGGCTATCTCATCCACTTTTATCACCATTCCATCGAGCATCACGGGCAGTCTGTCCCGCTCTTGCCTGAACTCCTCATAAATTTTTTGTATCTCCTCCTCGCTTTTACAAACCGCCCGTTTAAATGGCTTTAAAAAACCCAAAGAGTAGACAAAATCCATCAATTCATGCAGGTATTTGTAGTTTAGGGTGTTATACCCCACGCCCCAGGGGTAGAAATAGAGCTTTCTTTGAGCCGTGATTTTTGGATCAAGCTGCCTTAGACTTCCGGCTGCCGCGTTTCTTGGGTTGGCAAATGGAGGCAGACCCTTTTTTATACGCTCCTCGTTGAGCTTTTTAAAATCGTCTATCCTGATTACCACCTCACCCCTAATCTCTATCAATCCCTTGTAATCAATGCCTAAAGGAATGGAGGGGATGGTCTTGGCGTTTTGCGTCACATCCTCCCCAACCTCTCCGTCACCCCTTGTGGCGGCACTTTTTAAAATTCCGTTCTCATATATCAAATTCAGGCTCACGCCATCGAATTTTGGCTCCACATAGAACTGGATATCCCGTCTTCCTACCCTTCTGTAAACCCTCTCAAGCCACTCTTTAAGCTCTTCTTCGTTAAATACGTCCTCCATCGACCACATCTTTGTAAGATGGCGTATCTTTTTGAACTCCTTTGCGGGCTCGGCACCTATACGCTGGGTAGGCGATGTTGGCTCAATATGTTCCGGATGGGCCTTCTCATACTCCTCCACCTCACGATAAAGCTTGTCGTAAACCTCGTCTGGAACCTCCGGATTATCCAAAACATAGTAGGCGTGGGCCCATCTTTTGAGTTTTTCCACCGCCTCTTTGTATTCTTCATAGTTTTTAATCATACTACATCCTTTAAATAGAGCCGACCCTGCAAAGAAGGCCGGTGAGATAGAGGGAGTTGGGTATGTTTAGGATATATGGATGGTCTATGTCCTGATAGAGATGCTCCACCACCTCCACCACCTTCTTGTTGTCTTTCGCCGCCTTTAACAAAATCTCTTTCAAATCCTCCATACCGATATGGTGCGAACAGGAAAAGAGTGCAAGGTAGCCACCCTCTTCCACCACCTTCATCCCGTTTACAGTAATGTCTTTGAACCCTTTTAGTGCCTGGGCTTTTTTGGCCCGGCTCTTTACGAAAGAGGGGGGATCCAAAACCACCATATCGAAACGCTCCTTTCTGATTTGGCGCAGATAGTCAAACACGTTAGCTACCACAAACTCTCCCTCGACGCCGTTTAACTCGAAATTTCTTCTGGCCTGTTCGATGGCCTGTGGACTTATATCTACCTCCACGGCGTATGCGCCTTTGAGTTTTGCCGCATAGAGCCCAAACCCGCCTGTGTTGCTGAAGCAGTCCAGCACTCTGTCTTTTTGTTTTACATAATCGCTCAAAATCTTTCTGTTTTTTCTCTGGTCCAGAAAAAACCCGGTCTTTTGGGAATTTAGCAAATCCACCTCGAATTTTACGCCGTTTTCCTCAATCACCGTCTTATCAACCTGCCCGATGATATTTTTAAAGTAGTCAAAAC
>JAMOUF010000029.1 GCA_027068245.1 Campylobacterales bacterium
GGAGCCCAGGAGGCTGCAAAAAGAATGGAGAAAACCGGAGGCGGCAGCATCATCAGTATGAGTAGCACCGGCAATCTCATCTATACGCCAAACTATGCGGGCCACGGCAGTGCCAAAGCGGCAGTGGAGACTATGGTGAAGTATGCGGCACACGAGCTTGGCGAAAAGGGAATCAGGGTAAACGCCGTAAGTGGCGGCCCGATTGACACAGACGCGCTCAGAGCCTTTCCAAACTATGAGGAGGTAAAGGCGGAAACCATCAAAAGAAGCCCTTTAAAAAGAATGGGTACGCCTGAGGATTTGGCCGGAGCATGCTGGTTTTTATGCAGCGAGGATGCAGGCTGGATAACGGGACAGACAATCGTGGTAGACGGAGGAACGAGTTTTTCATAATGGGCGGCAATATCAACATACCCAATATTTTGGCCTTTATAAGGCTGCTAATAGCCCCTTTGATGTTTATGCTGCTGGTAAACAGAGACCTTTTCCCTTCCGTACACCCCTCCTGGCTCGATTTTTGGGCCGCGTTTTTGTTCGTTTTGGCCTCGATTACGGATTTTTTCGACGGTTATATCGCAAGGGAGTTCGACCAGATAACCCAGCTTGGCAAGATATTGGACCCACTGGCTGACAAGATGCTGACGCTGGCAGGGTTTTTGGGTCTTTTGGTTCTTGGCCGGGCCGACCCCTGGGCTGTCTATCTGATACTTACAAGGGAGTTTTTCATAACAGGTCTGCGTGTGGCTGCGGTAAGCGAGGGAAGAAACATAGCAGCCTCCTTTTTGGGAAAGATAAAGACCATCGTGCAGATGGTGGCGATAGGATTTTTGATAATGGACTGGAGCCTTGGCAGGCCGCTTCTGTGGCTTGCCGTGGCTATAACGCTTTACAGCGGGTATGAGTATATAAAAGAGTATATAAGGAAGTAGATGGGAATAATAATCGGCTTACTGGTTCTTTCGTTTTTGATTTTTTTCCACGAACTGGGCCATTTTCTGGCCGCCAGATTTTTCGGCGTAAAGGTGGAGAGGTTCAGTATAGGCTTTGGAAAGGTGCTGTTTAAAAAGAACTGGGCCGGGACTGAGTGGGCCGTAAGCGCCATTCCCCTGGGCGGATATGTGAAAATGAAGGGCCAGGACGACCTGGACCCGTTGAAAAAGAGCAGCGACCCGGACAGCTATAACGCAAAAAAGCCTTGGCAGCGCATCATTATCCTTTTGGCGGGCCCTTTCGCCAATTTCTTGCTGGCTTTCATACTTTATCTGGCAGTGGCTCTTATCGGCTTTAACGAGCTTGCGCCCAAAATCGGAAAAGTACTGCCAAACTCACCTGCGGCACAGGCCGGATTGAGAGAAGGAGATGTGGTCCTTGCCATAAACGGCAAAAAAGTTGCCACCTGGAGAGAGCTTAGCCAGCTTATACAAAATTCCGGCGGTAAAATCGTGCTGAAGGTAAAAAGAGAGGGCAAAATAAAAAGTATCGAGATAGAGCCAAAAATTATGAAAACCAAAAATATATTTGGCGAAGAGATAGAAAAACCCATGATAGGCATAGCCCCGGCACCCGAATTCGTCAAAGTGCGCTACTCCTTTTTGGAGGGTTTGAAAGTGGCCTGGCAAAAGACGGTGGAAGCCGGAAGTATGATACTGCAGGGCATTCAGAAGATGATAGAGGGTGTGGTCCCGGCCAAAGAGATAGGCGGTGTCATAAGCATAATGGATATCACGGCAAAGGCAAGCCAGGCCGGTATAGTGGCGCTTTTAAGTTTTACGGCACTAATATCGGTCAACCTGGGTATTTTGAACCTTCTGCCAATTCCGGCCCTCGACGGCGGGCATATCGTCTTCAATCTTTACGAGTGGGTAACGAAAAAGGCGCCCAGTGAAGAGGTGCTATACAGGCTTACCCTTGCGGGATGGATATTTTTAATCTCTTTGATGGGGTTTGGATTGTATAATGACATCAACAGACTTATAGGAGCCAATGGTGGATAGATACAGACTCAGAAACAACTTCGACGAAATCGTCCAAAGGATAGAGAGAGCCCGGATAAAAAGAAGCGAGCACCACATAGTAAAGATAGTGGCTGTTAGCAAATATGTGGGTGCAAATGAGATAAAAGCCCTGTATGAACTTGGACAAAGAGCCTTTGGAGAGAGCCGGGTTCAGGATTTGAAACAAAAGAGTGAGGAGCTTGAGGAGCTGCCGATAGAGTGGCACTACATAGGGAGACTTCAAAAGAACAAGATAAACCACCTCATAGACCTAAACCCCTGGCTGATGCAGTCACTTGATGGGCTTGAACTGGCCCAAGAAATCGATAAAAGGCTGGATAACAAAGGGAGCAAAATGGACTGTTTGCTGCAGATAAACAGCTCCGGCGAGCCTACGAAAGCCGGAGTTTCACCCCAGGCAGCCTATGACGAGTATCTAAAAATCATAGAAAACACCAAACATATAAACCTGCTTGGCGTTATGACGATAGGGGCCCACAGCGAGGATAAAAAAGAGATTAGAAAGAGTTTCGAGACTACCTATAAGATATACGAGGCTCTAAAACCGCACGGAGCCAGGATTTGCTCCATGGGTATGAGCGGAGATTTCGAGCTGGCGATAGAGTGCGGCTCCAATATGGTCAGAATTGGCAGCCTCTTTTTCAAATAACTCTATTTCTTGTCGAAATGGTAAATAGAGTGGGTATTTGCCCTCTCGCCATCTTTATATACTATATATGAAGCTTTAAGATGCCTGTTACCCTTTGACAGCTCCAAAATTATATGGTGCACATGGGCCTCATCGCTGTCGCAAACCTCGCTTCTTTCCTCATCACAATCAAAAACGAGCCTGTTTTTGGTGCTCTTTTTGGTATTGAAAACGAAACTCGGCTGGTTCTGTTTCGCGCAGTAGTGGGTTGCCCTAAGCTCGTTGCACTCTTTGAAATCATCGCAGTGATACATTGTCACCATATGCCTTACCGTTCCTGGCAAAAGCTCCTCTTTAAGTGCGGAGCCTCTGCCTATGACTTTATACTCCATCCCGACTTTATCAGTCCCCAAAAGTCTTTTGACCGCCGGATGGTTATGGGCTCCGGTGGTATCTTTTTGCTGGCTGGCAGGCGATAGTTTCCACTCACCCGGCAAAACTT
The DNA here is from genome assembly GCA_027068245.1 of Campylobacterales bacterium. Lineage (GTDB taxonomy): Bacteria > Campylobacterota > Campylobacteria > Campylobacterales > Nitratiruptoraceae > Nitratiruptor. The sequence continues at coordinate 3,146 of JAMOUF010000029.1, forward strand.
TCACCATATGCTCATATGCCTCCTTTGGCCCCATCTGTGCCAGTAGAGCTACGCTTAAACACCCCAAAGCAAAAAGTTTTCTCATACTCTCCCCTTTTTTTGGGACAGTATAACATCACTTATTAAAATAAATAATGATTTAAATCAATTTTTGGATAAGATTTTGTTATTTCAGCTGGGACAACTGGGCGGCTGAGTATCACAAACATCTCCGCAGTATCTGGCCTCCAGCTCCTCCAGCTTCTTTCTCATCTCGGTCAAAATAAGCCTTGCCGCCAAATCCTCATCCATCTCAGGCACGTCCAGGCCGTATCTAATCATCCACTTTGTAAAGACCTCTTTTACATCTTCATGAATCTCATCGGCGTATTTACAGTCCTCTTTAAACTCCGGTCTCATCACTCTCCTTTAATTTTCTATGTGCAATCTCCTCAAGCAAAATAGTAGCATAACTTCCTTTGGGAAGGAAAAACTCAAGCTCGTACCAGGCTTTATCCTCCTTGTATCTGCCTTTTAAATCCTCCACAAAGACCCAGGCGTATCGCCTGTCTCCAAACTCTTCTATCTCCTCGTCAAAATCCTTCTCCATCTCTCTTGAAAGTCCGTCCGCCCTTTTGACCTTTTTGCCTGGCAGAAGTCCCGTGGGGGAGATATCCTTTTTATAAAACCTCTCCGCCTCTGCAGGCACATCCTCAACAAAGAAAATCCTGCCATAAGGGTAGTGTTTGGCAATGTCACCGGGCAAAAGCTTGAAAAAGTGTTTCTGCCCCTTCAACTCCTTTATCACCCCCTCAGGTAAATCCAATATATCTTTTAACTCCTTTATGGAAAATGCGTTTACCATCTTGCCAAGTTCCACCCTTTTTGATAGCCAGAGATTGAAAAGATGGCTCTGATAGGCGTTGATAAAGAGTTTTTTTTTCTTT
>JAMOUF010000030.1 GCA_027068245.1 Campylobacterales bacterium
TGGCAAAATCCCTGTCGAAGGCGAGAACCAGAAAATGGTTGTAAAAGAGCGCAAGCACTGCCAGTATCACGATATCTGTCGCCAGCAGATAGTATATATCCTCATTTGAGATTAGGAGTATATTGCCAAAAAGATATGACATTAAATCGGTGTTGTATCCGGGTGTCAAATCTATAAATATAATACCCACACTCATTCCCACGGCCCAGATGGTTCCTATAAGCAAGTCGCTTCTGTGGGGGTTTTTGTATGTAATATAGGCCAGCACCAGAGCCAAAAATATGGAAAAGAGGGTGGTTCCCAAAAGAATGGGAATGGAGAGATAAAGTGACAGCCCTATGCCTCCGTAACTTCCGTGGGCGATGGCTGCGGCTATGTAGCTGTATCGGTTTATCAGCATCAAAGAGCCTATTATGGCGATTGCGATACTTAGTAAAAGCCCGGCGAATATGGAGTTTGAAAAGAGGTCGAAAAACTCACTCATGGTCGCACCTTATGGCGTTGAGCAGCTCTATCTCGCAAAAGTGTCCCTGTGGTGTAATATCCAGATTCAGATTGTCGTGCATATAGAGCCTTCTGTTTATGTAAGCAACCCTGTTTACCCCTTCCAGAAGTATCTTTATATCGTGGCTTATCACCAGTTTGGTAAGTTTAAGCTCCCTTAAAAGTTTGTATATACTCTTTTGCCCCTCTATATCCACAGCGGCCGTGGGTTCGTCCAAAATAAGGATTTTCGGCTCACAGGCAAGGGCTCTTGCTATAAAGACCCGCTGCCTTTGGCCGCCTGAGAGATCTTTAAGCTTTTTATGCGCCAGCTCCTTCATACCCACAAGCTCAAGTTTTTCCAACGCCACTTTTCTATCCTCTTTGGAGAAATAGAATTTACTTTTTTTTATCCTCCCTTGAAGGACGATATCTATAACTCTCAATGGAAAATCGAGATTGAAGTTGGTGTTTTGTGGGGTATAGCCTATGAGGGTGCTGGCAAGGCGGGGTGGTTTTCCATATATCCTTATCTCTCCTTTGGTAGGTTTCAAAAGCCCAAGTATAAGCTTAATAAAGGTGGTTTTACCGCCGCCGTTTGGGCCGATTATAGCCACATACTCGTTTTCGTAGATATCCACGTTTATATCTTCCAAGATATACTCTTTTTCATATTTGAAGTAGAGGTCTCTTACGCTAATGGCTATATTTTGCAATCTCTTCCGCCAGTTTCGATATGGTTTTGGTTACATTGTACTCAAGCGGGTCTATCACCACGATTTTCGCTCCTATTCTTTTTGCCAAAAACCGGGCGCTCTTTTTTGGAAACTGGGGCTCTATTATCAAAATCTTTACCCCTTTGGCCTCTTTTACAAGTTTTGCAAGATATCTCCCGGAAGGCTCTTTTCCCTCTTTTTCTATTGCTATTTGACGCAGGCGGTAGACTTTGGCGAAGTATCCAAAGGAGGGGTGGTAAACCAAAAACGCTCTCTTTTTAATAGGTAGAAGTTTCGAATAGACGTCTCTATCCAGTGCCGCCAGCTCTTTTACGAAATTTTCGTATCTTTTTACATACTCTTTTGCCCTCTTTGGATTTAGTAGGGTCAGCTCCTCCAGCGTAGCCCTGGCAAGGAGCATCAGATGTGGAGGGGAGAGCCAAAGGTGCGGGTCTGGATGAGCGTGTTCCTCATCTTCATGGTGATGTCCGGATATGGGAAAACGTTTCAGGTATCTACCCATATCGGTGATTTTCATATCCGGATTTATGGATTTTAGTTTTTGAAGGTTTGCCCTCTCAAAGGGAACCCCTATCGTAAAATAGAGCGTGGAGCTCTTCACCGCTTTAATCTGGCTGGGTTTTGGAGAGTAGGTGGCCGGGTTTGCACCCTTTGGCACCATTACGTTCACCTCAATATCCGGAGCGATTCTGTTTACTATGTATTTTTGCGGCAGTATCGACACCGAAACCGTTTTCGCGAATATCAACAGAGGTAAAAGCATTATAAAAATTTTCATCTCTCTCCTTCATACAGGTTCATACAGCTGCAGTGTATACTGCCGCCCTCTTTTATGAGCGTCGTAGCATTAAGTGCAATTATATCACGAGTTGGAAAGAGTTTTTTAAAAATTTTCAAAGCCTCCTCATCGTTGGTATCGCCATATACGGGAACTATGACGGCCCCGTTTATAATCACGAAATTGGCATAACTTGCGGGCAGCCGCCTCTTTTTATGGAATTTCGCCCCTACCCAGGGTAGGGGAATGAGCGTAAAAGGGGTTTTTTCAAGCTCCTCTTCCATCTTTTTAAGTTCATCGTAGTGAGGGTCTTTTTTGTCATCGCATTTTATGTATGCGATTTTGTCTTTGGCGACGAACCTGGCGAGCATATCGATATGGCCGTCGGTGTCGTCGCCTTCCAAATAGCCGTGATTTAGCCAAAGAACCTCTTTGAGGTTAAATATATTTTTTAAAAAGTTCTCAATATCCTCCTTTGACATATGGGGATTTCTGTTTTCTTCCAAAAGACAGCTTGAAGTTGTCATCAAAACGCCATCGCCGTTACTCTCTATACTTCCCCCTTCCAGCACGAAACCGATCTTTTTGGTATTAAAAAGCCTTCTGTTGACCATATTGTCGAGGTTTGCCGGATATTTCAGCCCCCAGCCGTTAAAGGTAAAATCGAGCAGACGGGGTTTTCCTCCATCCATCACGGTAATTGGGCCGTAGTCCCTGGCCCAGGTGTCGTTTATTTTATCTTTTATCAAAACCACGTCCTGATATTTTTTGACCATGCCGATAAATTCCTCGTAAAACTCCGTTATCTGCCCATAATACTTTCCCCAGTCCCCATCTTTATCCGGATAGGCCACAAGCAGGGCCTTTTGCCTCTCCCATTCAGCAACAAGCCTTCTCATAAACCCTCTTTTTTTATGAAATTATATTATAATTACACAAAATCTACAGGGTGGTTTTTCATTGGCATACATAAAAATCGACAAAGAAGCTCTCTATCACAACCTCCAAAAATCGGCCTTGAAAGCGGGCTCGATAGATAAAATAGCGGCAGTTTTGAAAGATAACGCGTATGGCCACTCCATTGGGATTGTCGCCCCGCTTCTTAAAGAGTTCGGTATATCCAAAGCTGTGGTAAGAGATGTAAAAGAGGCTGAAAAAATAAGATCGCTTTTTGATTATATACTCGTTTTAAACGGCTCTCATCCCGATTTTATATGTGCAGTAAACTCGTTGCAGGAGTTGGAAAAGACGGCCGCCAAAAGAGTCGAGATAAAGGTTGATACAGGTATGCATAGAAACGGGATTGATGCGGATGAGGTTGGCAAAGCCTTTGATATGGCCGCAAAAAGGGGGCTTGAGGTGGTGGGACTCTTTACCCATTACAGAAGCGCCGATGTTTTAAGCAGCGAGCTTTTTTGGCAAAAAAAGGCCTTTGAGAGGGTTAAAAAGATAGCCTGTGAGATAGCGCCGGGATATGGTTTTAGCCCACACTTTCACTCCCAAAACAGCGCCGCTCTTTTTAGAGAGGGACTTGAGGATGATTTTGCCAGGGTGGGTATAGCGCTTTACGGGGCTTTGGAGATGGATGAGGTCTTTGGAGATAGCGGACTAAAACCCGTGCTCTCGTTATGGGCGGAAAAAATTGCCACAAGAGGATTGAAAAAAGGTCAAAGAGTGGGATACGGGGGTGAGTACGAGGCCAAGGAGGATATGGTAATCTCCACATATGACGCCGGATATGCCGATGGGGTATTTAGAAGTTTGAAAAGAGCCGAAACAGAGGATATCATAGGCAGAATAAGCATGGATAACCTCTGTTTGAAAGGGGATAAAAGAAATGTCTGCATCTTCAAAGACGCCCGGGATGTGGCAAAACAGTGCCACACCATAGCCTATGAGGTTTTGGTAAAGCTGCCCTCGCACCTAAAAAGGGTTATAATATAACCCCGTCTATCCCAAGCCGGGCGAATCTCTCTATCTCCCATTCAAAACGGATGGGAACCAGTATTTTGGCGTCGAACAGGTAGTTTTCGGCCACTTCCTGAATCTCTTTTGCCCTCTCTTT
>JAMOUF010000031.1 GCA_027068245.1 Campylobacterales bacterium
GTTTGGAAAACATCATAAGCGCGCTGAAGATTTTGAAAAAGGAGCTTCCTTTGGCGGAGGCCTTCTATGTGCTGGACAAATCTGGGATGCAGATAATCGACGCCATATCCAACAACCCCGAGTACAGACGGGGAAAGGGTATCAACAGAAGCCAAAGAGCCTACTACTACAGGGCCGTGCGGGAGAAGAGATGTATTCTTACCGACCCCTATCCCTCGCTTTTGACACATGAGCTAACCGTCACCGCCGCCTATCCGGTATATGACGATAAAAAACGGCTGCACTACATAGTCTGCGTGGATATCGCGCTGAAAGATTTGCTGAAGATGTTTCATCCAAGCTCGATAGACTCCATATTTGGCCAGTTTTCAAAAGCCTCTTACGCCCTTTTTACATTCGCGCTTTTGGTAGTGGCTATGCTGCTCTTTTTCAAAGGGGTTATGAGCGTTCTGGTTCACGGAATACACTTTCAGCATCTCGATATCAAGGAGATTTTCGAATCCACCATCTTGATAACCCTCTCTTTGGCGATTTTCGATCTGGTAAAGACCATATTTGAAGAGGAAGTGCTGGGTAAACACCGCAAAAAGAGGACCAGCGACATTCATAAAACCATGGTAAGGTTTTTGGGCTCCATCATCATAGCCCTCTCCATCGAGGCGTTGATGCTGGTATTCAAGTTCGCCATAATCGGTCCGGACAAAATAATCTACGCGGTATTTTTGGTAATGGGCGTCACCATGCTGCTGGTAGGTCTGGCCTACTATCTAAAATCCACGTCCACTATACGGGAGGAAGAGGAGTGAGAGTAGCCATTGCCGATTACAATATGGGAAACCTGCAAAGCGTTAAAAACGCATTTGACAAGATTGGGGCAAAATCGGAGATAGTATCGGATCCTGGCCGCCTGAAGGAGTTTGATAAGATGGTTTTGCCAGGTGTTGGTGCCTTTGGGGATGCGATGGCGCATCTTAAAAAGGAGGGGATGGACGAGGCCATCAAGGAGTTTGCCAAAAGCGGAAAGGATGTTTTGGGAATCTGTCTTGGGATGCAGCTGCTCTTTGACAAAAGTTACGAGTTTGGAGAGCATGAGGGGCTGGGACTGATAGAAGGAGAGGTTGTAGGGTTTAACAAGAGCCGGTTTCCCCACAGACTCAAGGTTCCCCATATGGGATGGAACGAGCTTTTCACCCAAAACCAAAGCCCGCTTTTCAAGGGGCTAAGAGAGGATTTTTACCTCTATTTCGTCCACAGCTACCATGTGGTATGCGATGATGATTATGCGATTGGAAGGACGCTTTACGGATATGAGTTCGTAAGCGCGGCCCAAAAAGAGAATGTCTACGGACTACAGCCCCATCCGGAAAAATCCCACGATGTGGGGCTGAAGATATTGGAAAATTTTATAAATTTATAAGGATTGTGATGGAGATACTGCCGGCTATTGATTTGAAAGAGGGAAAGGCCGTAAGGCTTACGAAGGGGCTTATGGAAAGTGCGAAGATATACAGCGACGAGCCATGGGAGCTTGCCAAAAGATTTGAGGATATGGGAGCCAAGTGGCTTCATATAGTGGATTTAAACGGTGCCTTTGCCGGAGAGCCCAGGAATTTGGAGCAGATAGAGAAAATCCGCAGCAACTGCGACCTGAAAATCGAGCTGGGCGGCGGTATAAGGGATGAGGAGAGCATAAAAAGATATATGGATTTGGGTATAGACAGGGTGATTTTAGGCTCCATCGCCCCCAAAAATCCCGAGTTCGTAAAAAAGATGGCGCAAAAATACCCCATCGCGGTAGGAATTGACGCGATTGATGGATACGTGGCCGTGGAGGGGTGGGCCAAAACCTCCAAAATGAGAGCCACCGAACTTGCCAAAGAGTTTGCCAAAAGCGGCGTTGAGGCCATCATCTGCACCGACGTTGGCCGGGATGGAACCCTTGGCGGCGTGAACGTGGACTTCACACTCTCCATCGCAAAAGCCAGCGGTATAGATACCATCGCCAGCGGAGGCGTGCGGGATTTGGAGGATATAAAAGCTCTTTTGAAAACCGGCGAAATCGCCGGAGTGATAGTGGGAAAGGCTTTTTATGAGGGAACGCTTGATTTGAAGGAGGCCTTTAGGCTGGTAAGGGGAGAGATTGGATAGATACTATTACGAATACCGGATAAAGACCGACGCTTTCAAAGATGAGATAGAGTCCTTTTTGATGGACAGGTTCTACAACGGCATAGAGGAGAGCGGGGATGGGTTTATCCTTAGAAGCGAAGAGGAGATTGACGATATTATCGAAGCGTTGAAGGAGTATGTAAAGAGCCTTGAGGAGCTTTTTGAAACCTCGATAGACCTTGAGGTTGAAAAGAAGAGAAAAGAGAATATAGACTGGATAGAAAAGTATAAAAAGAGCATCACTCCCGTCGAGGTAGGTGAGTTTTACATATATCCCAGCTGGTATGAGCCAAAGGAGGGAAAGTGTAACATCCAAATAGACCCGGCCCTGGCCTTTGGCAGCGGGCACCACGAGACGACAGCCGGATGTCTGGAGGCGATTGGCAGATATGTAAACGAGGGTGACGAGGTTTTGGATGTGGGGTGTGGAAGCGGTATTTTATCCATCGCTGCGGCCAAAAAAGGGGGCCTGGTGGATATATGCGACACCGACGAGCTGGCGGTAAAGGAGGCTGGGAAAAACTTTAGCTTAAACAAAGCTGAATTTTTAAAAGCCTGGGTTGGAAGTGCCGATAAAGCAAATAAAAAATATGATATAGTTATAGCCAATATTATAGCCGACGTGCTGGTTATGATAAGAAAAGATTTGAAAAAAGCTCTCAAAGAGGGAGGCGTTCTGGTCCTATCCGGAATCATCGACAAATACGAGGATAGAGTCAAAGAGGCCTTTTCTGATTTGAAGCTTTTGGAAAATATAGAAAAAAACGAGTGGAGAGTTATGATATTTAAAAAGGATGAAGATGGCGAAAGATAAGAAACCGCAAAAACAGCAAAACGACAACTTTTTCAACAAAAACCCGCTGCTGACCTTTGCAATCTTTAGCGTAATAATAATTTTGCTCTTTAAATCCCTTTTGGCGCCCCAGCAGAATATGGGGCAGGGTGCGAAGGCCCATATGGCCGGAGCTCCAATCCAAAAGACAAAAGAGGTGAGCTACAGCGAGCTTAAGAAGCTGATAAAAGAGGGCAGAATCAAGTATGTGGCGATAGGGCAAAGAACCATCAAGGCCATAGGAAACGAGAACGGCTACAAGGTTATCTACTTTGCCAACAGGGTTCCCGAAGATACCGAGCTAATCAAGCTTTTGGAGGAGAAGGGGATAGATTACGGTGGCTTTAGCGAGTCCAACTGGGTGACGGAGATGCTCTTTGGCTGGATAATCCCCATTCTCATTTTCTTTGGTATCTGGATGTTTCTGGCAAGCCGGATGCAAAAGAGCGTGGGCGGCGGAATCCTTGGAATGGGAAGCGCCAAAAAGCTTATAAACTCCGAGCGGCCAAAGGTGAAGTTCAGCGACGTGGCCGGCGTGGAGGAGGCCAAAGAGGAGGTCAAGGAGATAGTGGACTTTCTAAAGCATCCCCAGCGCTATATAAGACTTGGCGCCAAAATACCCAAAGGGGTGCTTCTGGTAGGGCCTCCGGGAACCGGTAAGACCCTTTTGGCAAAAGCCGTGGCCGGTGAGGCCGACGTGCCCTTTTTTGCAGTGAGTGCGAGCAGTTTCATAGAGATGTTCGTAGGTGTTGGTGCTGCCAGAGTAAGAGACCTGTTCGAGCAGGCCAAGAAAGAGGCTCCAAGCATCATCTTCATAGATGAGATTGACGCGATAGGCAAAAGCCGCGCCGCTTCGGGTCCAATAGGTGGCAATGATGAAAGAGAGCAGACCCTTAACCAGCTTCTGGCGGAGATGGACGGGTTTGACAGCTCCGAATCCCCGGTAATCGTCCTTGCCGCAACCAACAGGCCCGAAGTTTTGGACCCGGCACTGCTTAGGCCCGGCAGGTTCGATAGGACCGTCGTGGT
>JAMOUF010000032.1 GCA_027068245.1 Campylobacterales bacterium
TTATCGACCATATCGAAATCTATATAGGCGCCGTCTCGTTCAATATAGGCATAGAACCCTCTTTGGCGATAATAAAACTCTATACCAAGGATGCGGCAAGGGAGAATGCGGATGTGGTGAACCTCTCATACGCCACTTACGGCACAAGAGATATAAATATATATAGCGGCAGGGATCTGGGGGATTACTCATATTTGATATATTTCAACCACAGAGATCTGAAACGAAAAAGATACAGTTTCAACGATACGGTTTTAAAAAGAGACAGACATACCGATATGTTCTTTTTAAAATTCGATAAAAACTATCTATCACTAAAACTTGGTCTTTTAAACGGCGGATACGATACCTTTTTAGACAGGGCCATATCTTTGGAGCCAAAGGACAACAGGGCCTATATAAAGACTCCGTTTATATCGATGGATTATAAAAAAGAGGGACTGAAAATCAACCTGAACTTTTTCTCATCAACCCTGGACGAAAGAGCCGGTAGCGACAAATACCTCTCTTTGCTGCCAAAAGGCAAAATTCCCTATCTTTATAAAAACTCGTTGCATAAAGTAAAAGAGTATAAAATTGAAGGAGAGCTTAGCAAAGAGTTTGAAAATGAAAACTTATATTCCATTGCCGGAATAAAGGGGCGACAAAGGGTGATCGATTTTGAATTGGAGCGATATGGAAAGATCGATTTTAATAAAAGAGCCTATAAAGGCGATAAGGCCGCCGCGCTTTTTTATGAGGGAAAATATCTTTTCAACAGATCAAATATTTTACTCTTTTCCTATAAACTCGACAGGTTTTACGAGGATTTTATAGACAACTACATCCGGCACGCCTACAGGGCCGGATATGTATATAATACCAAAGATACAACGCTAAAACTCTTTTGGGTAAAGGCGGCTTTTGTGCCTCAGCCCGTCCACTTCATTCAAAACGAGATGCTGTCAAAGTTGGATTTAAGGCTTGACAAAGAGAGGGCTTTGGTTTATTCCCTTGAGGCAATAAAGAAGTTCGATAGACAAAAGATCTCATTTATAGCAAGTAGCCTGCAATTGAAAGATACCCTGATTTTCAATCACAAAAAGTTTCATATCCAAAACAGAAAAAGCAGGGTTAAAGCGTTTACGTCGTTGATTAGATACTGGTACTATTTCGATATTTTAGACAAACTCGAGTTTAACTATTTCGCCTCGAAGGTAAAATACAGCAGCAGATATTTTACATATACGGGAGGACATATATCGCTGTTTAAAAGATTGGGCGAGGTTGACACATATACATCTTTGGTATATAGAAACGGCTACAGATATCTTAAATCCGGATGGGATTTTAGCATCAGCCTCTCATACAGATTGGATAAAAAATTGAGCTTCTACTTAAAAGGTATAAATCTCTTCGATAGGGCGTTGAAGACGAACTATTTTGGATACGATTTTGAGTCTGGCAAGGTCATCTCTTTAAAAGATGTGGATGTTATAGACAAAATGGTCTGGATAGGTTTGGAGTATCAGTTTTGAAAAGGGCGTTTTTTATACTGTTTATCATCACCTCTTTGTTTGCCAACAGGGCAGAGGAGCTAAAGGCAATGCTCCTGGAAGCTGTGGCGGGACTGTTAAACGAAAACAGGGAGAGGGTTTATGTCTATATTCAGGATGAGAGGCTAAAGGATTTATCGCGATATTTTAAGAAGGTGGTTGCTGTTGAGAACTGTTTTGATGCCGATATGGTCTTTGCCAAAGATGTTGAAAAACTTTCAAAAGAGTGCAGGGCAAAAAAGATTTTCGCCACGAGATACTCCTCCTATAAAAAGAGCAAAGATATATCGATGGGAGCTTTTTTTTGGCAAAAGGGCAGGCCTACCATTATCTTTAACAAAAGGGTTTTAAGCAGGTTTCATATAGTCTTGCCGGATAAATTTAAAAAGTATGAGGAACAATGAGACTGTTTGACATAAAAGAGTATCTATATTTTTTGGTATCCATATTTTTGTTTCTTGTGTTTACAACGATGCTTTACATAAAATTCGATCAGATAGTATCTTTTACGAAAACGGAATTTGAAAAGATTATGTTAAATGATCTAAAACATATTTCTAAAGTGGTTGAGAATAATTTAAACGAGGGCCCTTTAAAACAGGATTTTATAAACGACAGAAAAAATTTAGACAAATTTTTATCCACATTCATAGACGAGGAGCATAAATATGTCTATATGATCTACAAAGACGGGGAGGGGAATTTCAGATATTTTGCCGACGGAGCGAAAAGCGCGGATGAAAGAGGGGAGTTTGGCCAGGTTTTTTATCCCCTTGAGGAGAAAAAGTGGGATTACGCATTTAAAAAAGAGCAGGCTTTGCATATCATACAGAACAAGATAGACTCCCTTTGGATCACATATCTATATCCGCTGCACTTTCTTCCCGCTTTTAAAACCTTTTTGGTAATGGATGTATCCACAAAAGCTTACAAACAGATAGAGTTTATTTTGGGTGGGTTGAAAAAGTTTTTGAAATATCTACTTATATTTCTTTCCGGAATTTTCGTTTTCATTCTTATTTTGTATTTTCTTGTTTACAAAGAGTATCAAAAGACCTATTTCGACCCTTTGACAAAAGTTTACAACAGGGCTTTTTTAAACAAAATAGAGAAGAACATCAACCTAAACGACTATGCCGTGGCTATGGTGGATCTGGACTATTTTAAAAATATTAACGACCTATACGGCCATGAAGTGGGTGACAGGGTATTAAAAAGCGTTGCGGAGACCATATCTCAAAACATAGGTGGCGAGGATATTTTGATCAGATATGGCGGTGAGGAGTTTTTACTGATGCTTAAAAAGGGTAAAAACATTAAAAAGCTTATTAGAAACATACATAAGATTATTGAAAACAGGCCCATAAAAGAGAGGAATTTCACTATCCGGATAACAGCTTCGATCGGATTGAACGAGCTGGCTCACCTTGACAATACACTCTCAGAAGCGATAAAAAAGGCCGATATAAAGCTTTATCAGGCCAAGACTCAAGGCAGAAACAAGATTAAGATACTTGACGAGTCCCAGCATAGCAAAAGTGAGAACCTGGTGGATTTTGAAAAGATTACCGAGCTTATCTCCACTAACCAAATGGAGATATACTATCAGGCAATAATAGACGTAAAAACACTTGATATTAGTAAATATGAAGCCCTTGCCAGGCTAAAATATGAAAAAAGGCTGATCTATCCGGCTATTTTTCTACCCGTGATTTTAAGAACCAACTACTATATCGACTTTACCATCGAGGTTTTGAACCGGGTATTTGCGAAGATAAAGAGTAAAAATATCGAGATTTCCGTAAATTTCAAAAAGAGTGACTTTTTGGATAACAAACTTTTGGAAAGAGTTAAGGGGGTAATTCGCCAAAACGAGGATGTGGCGAACCTTTTGGTGCTGGAGATTTTGGAGGATGAGGAGGTCAAGAGTCTTGACAGGGAGTTTTTTAAGATTTTAAATGAGTTAAAAGGCCTTGGATGTAAAATCGCCCTTGATGATTTTGGCAGCGGATACTCGAATCTTAGCTACTTTTTGCATATAGAACCAGATATCATCAAGATAGACGGGTCGATTATAAGAGAGCTTCCCAGTAACGACAAAGCGGTAAAGATAGTGAAATCCATAGCCGTCTTTTCAAAATATATAAACGCCAAAACGGTAGCGGAGTTCGTGGAGAATGGAGAGATTTTCGAGATGGTTAAAGAGATAGGCATAGATTACGCCCAGGGATACTATTTTGGCAAACCCCAAAAGGATATATGAGCCTTATTTCAGCCCAAGCCTAACCAGATCCTCCAGGGTGTCGATGCCTATGGAATCGGATTTTACGGGGCACATAGCTATCTTGTAGCCGTGATAGAGGGCCCTTAGTTGCTCCAGTTTCTCGATATCCTCCAAAGGGGCGTTTTCAAGGGCGCAAAACCTTTGGACCATCTTTTTCGTATATCCGTAAATTCCCAGATGTATCTTG
>JAMOUF010000033.1 GCA_027068245.1 Campylobacterales bacterium
CGGCCCTGCAGGAAACTCCTCTCGATTATCTCGAAATTTACCTTCTCCCCTTTCAGGATGTTGATAATAGTTTTTAATGCCGTCGGGTTAGCCAGAGTATCCGGATGGAGGTTGATGTTAAGAGTTGGGAAAAAGCCTTTGGCTTTCCAGTTTTGAAGGCTCTTTTTTACCTCTTTCGCCACCAGTATATCTATGGCGAAGGCCAGATGTGCCTTTTCAAAGAGCTCCAAAAAGTAGGGCCCTTTTATTTTCTCTTTTTCCCTGTATCGAATGAGCGCTTCAAAGTCGTTGCAAACCCCTCGTTTGATATCGATTTTGGGCTGATAGTAGATTAGGATGTTTTCAGATTTTATCCGGTTTATGAATCGGTACAGCTTGGCGTTAGAGCTGATTATCTCGCGGTGTGCCAAAAATGGTTCGATATTTTGATCTGATCGCAGGAGTTCCGGCAGGTGCAGGTTGGAAGCCAGCAGCGTTACCGTATCGTCACTGGACTGGGAGGTAAAGAATCTTTGCAGGTAGATTCCGTATATATATGTATCGATGGTAATCAAGATTCCTTGTAAAAAGAGTGCCAGGTAGTTTCCGCCCGTTTTTATATATGCATCCAGGAAAGGAGGAGTGGTCCAGACGATATATACCGGCTCAAACCGGATGTTGAAAACTTTTATAAAAATATATGCCAAAAATAGGTTGATTAGGGGTAAAAAGACGAAGGGAATAAATAAAAAGCGGTTAAATACCACAACAGCATATATCAAAAGGGTATTGATGTTGAAAATAACGAATGGAGCGGAGATTTTCGCCACCGTTTTTAAAAGCCTCTCTTTGGTAAGGCCCAAAAGGGCTATTAGGAGTGCCAGGCCCGCACCGGCTCCGCCGATGGATACGAATATTCTGTTGAACTCACCTGCGCTCAGGTTTTTGAAAAGTTCAACAAACAGAAAATCCTTTCCAAACAGGGCGTTTACCGTATGTTCCCCGTGAATTCCAACAAACCAGAAGAGCTGTACCAAAAGGTCCCTGAGCGCAAGTATGAAAATTTCTGGCAAAAAGTCGAGAGTAAAGTTTTTGTTTAGATACTCCAGCACCCGATCCATCACGAAGTCTATTCCAAAATAGATAGTAAAAGTGAGAATATACGCTATGGCAAAAGCCAGAACATAGTCGAAAAGCCTGTATATATGGATATTTTCGTCTTCAAGCGGCAATCTTAGTGAGAATCTGGGATAGGCCCAGTGAAGGGTCAATGTGGATAGAATCGGGATAAACAGGGCCTGGACCGAAAAGCCGTAGTTTTCCAAAACGGTTATGAAGTTTTTGGGATTTTCCATATATATAACGCTTACATATGAGGCTATAGCCAAAATCAGAGATATTATAGTGGAGATTTGAAAACGCCTGGCGAAAAAGTATGAGATGGAGGCGACTATTATGATAGAGGAAAACAGAGACAAAACATCCACGAAATTTTTTAGATAGGTTTCATTTATAATATCGCTTTTTATGTTGAAATATTGTATGAAAGCGATGCTTAGGGTAAAAAAGGCCAATAGAAGAAAATATGGGATGATGGCGGTATAGGCCTCTTGGAAAGTGGTTATGTATTTTGCTAAATTTCTGTTTAAATATCTTTTCATCACTCAGCTTTTTTGTTTTTTTAAGTATAGAAAAAGCAGGCTCAAATAAATCTTAAATTGACTAAAGTCAATGACAAAAGTGTGACATTGAAATACCATTGCATCATATTTCATTTAAGGAGTGGGTTATGAGTATAATACCGCAAAACGCGCAAAAAGTTGAGGTTGAAGGCGCTACGGTGGATTTTTACAAGTGGCAGGATGGGGATACCACCTATTACGCTTTCGATACTTCCAGGTGTGGGCCTCCGGAGCCTATGGTAAACGCTATGGCAGGTCTAAAGCTGGTAAATTCGCCCAACGTGAAGCTTATAATGATAAACCACAAGATGCCGATGGGGCTTTTGAACAAGATAGAGGAGAACTACACCATAGAGAAAGAGGAGCTGCCTGACGGAAATGTCAAGCTGGTTTTTGGTTACAAACCCGGCAGTAGCGAAAAGGCGGATTTGAGCGACAGCCACTGTCACGGCTGATATGAGGGGAGGGGAAAATGTTTAACATCTCAAAGGAGTTCGCTCCGCCATTTAAATTGATAGCGCCATTTTTCATAGCAGGCGTAATCTTCTATCTTCTTTCGATGGCGGCCATACTCTTTTACTCCGTGGACTTCGATTTTCACGAACTAAGCGTTGCCGGATGGGTCCATCTCTTTTTGGTGGGCTATGTGATGATGATAATATTTGGGGCGATGGCCCAGCTGATACCGGTGGTGCTTGAGACGGGACATTTCAGTATAGACTGGTACTATCTGATTTTTCCACTGCTTCTTTTAGGCACCCTGGGATTGATAGCAGGATTTTGGCTTGATCCCATACTGCTAAGTTTTGGCGGTATTTTGGTGCTTGCTGCGATGGTTATATTTGCCGTGGATGTCTTTTTGACGATAAAAAAGACCACGCTAAACTCCCTGACCGTAAGGGCCGTGAAGGTCTCCAACATCTTTTTGCTTTTGGGGATTTTGAGCGGATTTTTGATGGCGTTGACGCTTAGCGGCTTTATGGGTATAGATATAGACTCCGTCTTAAAAGCCCACGTTTTCGCGGTAGTGGGCGGATATGTACTGATAACCATATATGGCATAAGCCTGGTGCTGCTTCCCATGTTCGGCCTGGCCCACGGATTTGATGAAAAACCTTTGGAGCAGGCCTTCAAGCTGATGATCTTGGGCGTATTACTGGTGATTGTAGGCTCCTTTTTGCAAATAGATATATTTAACGCAGTGGGATACATAGCGGCTTTGATCTCCGTTGCGCTCTATCTTTATCAGATATACCTTATCTACAAAACAAGGGTGAGAAAGGAGCTGGATGTATGGTATAAATCCATGCTTTTTGGATACTCATCCCTGGCTTTGTCGCTTATTTTGGGATTTGTCTATATCCTAAGCGGAGCGGCGTTGGAAAACGTGCTGTACGGGGCTGTCTGGTTTTTGTTCGTCTTTTTTATATTTTTGATAAACGGCCATCTGTATAAAATAATCCCCTTTTTGGTCTGGTTTCACAGGTTTAGCCCGCTGGTTGGCAAGGAGAGGGTTCCCATGCTGCACGAGATGTATCCCAAAAAGCAGGCCGATTTCGAGTTTTTTTTCAGTGCGGCTGGCTCTATTTTGATAGGAATCGCCCTTTTGGCGCAAAATAGCGAGCTTTTCAAAGCCGGAGGCAGCTTTATGCTTGTAAGTGCCATATTTTTGGCACTTTCGGTAAAATGGATGTTAAGTTACAGGAGATAGATATGCAAAAGATTACAAAAGAGCAGGTATATGACGCCATAAGGGAGGTAATAGACCCGGAAGTTGGCTTCAACCTGGTTGATATGGGGCTTATATACGGTGCCGATATCGATGAGGAGAACAACGTGCATGTGAAGATGACCCTCTCTACCAGAGGCTGCCCGCTGCATCAGATGATGAAACAGTGGGTGGAGGATGCGGTAAAGAAGATTCCCGGCGTCAAAGATGTTGAGGTGGAGATAGTCTGGGACCCGCCGTGGAATATCTCCATGGCAAGCGACGTGGTGAAAAAGGCTTTGGGTGCTAAATGAGATAAAAAGGGAGCTGCGCCACTTCTATGGCGCGGCCATACTGCTTTTTTACTACATCAAAATACCCGTATTGATAGGCGTTCCGCTGCTCTACTTCTATCTGGGGTATCCAAGAAACCTCTTTTTGGATATTTTATGGCTGTGGTGTTTGATACTGGTGATAAAAGATATCGCCGTGATGATAAAAAGATATATAAAAGGTGAAAAGGTATGGAGATAACACTTGATACGACAATATACGACCTTCTAAAGGCATATCCCCAGCTGGAGGATGAACTGATTAAGATAAACCCCAAATTCAAAAAGCTTAAAAATCCGATTCTAAGAAGAACCGTAGCCAGAATCGCCTCTATAAGACAGGCGGCAGCCGT
Organism: Campylobacterales bacterium; assembly: GCA_027068245.1. Taxonomy (GTDB): domain Bacteria; phylum Campylobacterota; class Campylobacteria; order Campylobacterales; family Nitratiruptoraceae; genus Nitratiruptor. The sequence goes on from JAMOUF010000033.1 coordinate 4,055, forward strand.
AGGCGGGATGGATAGCGTGGAGCTTTTGAACGAAATCAGAAAGAGGGTGGGATTGCCAGCGCTCGATATAAAAGAGGAGGAGAGCTCTCAGTCTCTGGCACCTGAGTGGATAACGAAGGAACCCGTAAAGATTATTGACGCAAACGCCCTTTTGGATCAGGGTAAAAATCCGCTGGCTGAGATTATGAAGGAGCTTAAAAATATGGAAAAAGAGGATGTGCTGCTGCTGACAAGTGATTTCAAACCGCAGCCGCTAATAGACGAACTTGTAAAAAAGGGTTATGAGGTCTACTCCAAAGATGACGGGCAGAGGTTTTTTACCTATATAAGGAAGTAGGCTCAGCCCACTTCCACCAGTTCGTTCCAAAGCTCTTTTGATAAAAGTATCTTTGCCACTCTCTCCTGCCAAAGTCTTTGAAACTCCTTTCTCTCATCGATGGTAGCCCTTTGTGTCAGCAGTTTTTGCATAAGCTCGTTTACTCTCGGATTTGGCGGAACCACTTCCGGATGGTAGCTTAAATCCACTTTCTGGCCCGTATCTGTACGCTCTATCCGGATCTCTTTTGGGATATCCGCATTGAAAAAGAGTTTGTTAGCCCTGCTGTATTTGCCGCCGATTCCTTTGAAACCGCCCTCGTCGCCAACTCCACAGATATAGCTGATAACATTGGCTATAACTCCGTTTACCCCCTCGCTTTTGGCACCTTTTACATAGACTTTCATCTCGCCTCTAATTGGCATGGCGTCTATATATATCCTCTCAAGCCCCACTTTTGCCATCAGGTAGGCCCCGGCTACCGTAGGGCAGGAGTGTCCCGCAAGCTTTACCACATCAACGTAGTTTATCTCGGTAACGCCGCTCTCTATGGCGCCCAGAAAGTCCGCCAATGGATCATATAGCAAAATCGATTCCACCTCATCGAAAAAAGCCGGATAGGTCATGTCAGTCCTTTATAAGTTTTTCTAAATATTATCAGAAAAAAATTAAAAAAAATTTGATTAAAATCAAATAGGAGAATATTAGTCTTAATTTTTTCTTATGTAAAAAAGTTCATTTTGACTTATATCAAGGTTTAATTAAGCTGAAGAAAGTAGAATATAGATGTGTTAAAGCTATAAAGGAGGATTGTATGGCATTAAGTAGAAGAGAGTTTCTAAAAAGCAGTGCGGCCGCGGCGGCGGCCAGCGCGGTGGGCCTTTCCGTCCCAAAAGAGATGGAGGCGGCTTCCAAAGAGGCCGAGAAGGGATGGAGATGGGATAAAGCGGTTTGCCGTTTCTGTGGAACGGGCTGTGGTATCATGATTGCTACGAAAGACGACAGGATCGTGGCTGTAAAAGGTGACCCGTTGGCTCCGGTAAACAGGGGCCTAAACTGTATCAAAGGTTACTTTACCGCCAAGATAATGTATGGGGCCGACAGGCTTACAACTCCCCTTTTGAGAGTGAACGAGAAGGGTGAGTTCGACAAAAAAGGAAAGTTCAAGCCCGTTAGCTGGAAGAGGGCCTATGACGAGATGGAGAAGCAGTTTAGAAGGGCTTACGATGAGCTTGGACCAACAGGCGTGGCCTTTTTTGGATCGGGCCAGTATACGGTGCAAGAGGGTTATGCGGCAGCCAAACTTATGAAAGCCGGTTTTAGAAGCAACAACATCGACCCCAACGCCAGACACTGTATGGCGAGCGCGGTTGCCGGGTTTATCCAGACTTTCGGTATAGATGAGCCGGCAGGTTGTTACGATGATATCGAGCTTACGGACACCATCGTTCTATGGGGCTCAAATATGGCGGAGATGCACCCGATTCTTTGGGCCAGATGTACCGATAGAAAACTTTCCAATCCGGATAAGGTGAAAGTGGTCGTTCTATCGACTTATACCCACAGAAGCTGTGATTTGGCCGATGATGTGCTGATTTTCAGGCCAAATACCGATATCGCCATGTGGAACTATATAGCCAGAAGTATCGTTTATGACCATCCGGACGCGATAGACTGGGACTTTGTAAAAGAGTATATTGTATTTTCAACGGGCTATCCGGATATCGGTTACGGTATGAGAAATCCGGAGCATGCCAAAAAGCTTGGATACAGCCCCAAAGAGCTCGAGATTATCTGGAAGCAGGATCACAAAAAACTGACCGATGCAGAGAAAAAAGCTCTGGCTCCTTTCGGATACGGCAATGTGGACGTGATGAAGATGAAGCACGCCAAAGCCGCAGGTAAACACTGGGCTATAAGCTTTGAGGAGTTCAAAAAATCCCTTGAGCCCTATACGCTCGATTATGTGGCAAAACTTGCAAAAGGCGACCCGAACGAGAGCCTTGAGAGCTTCAAAGCGAAACTGAAAAGACTTAAAGATCTATATGTGGAGAAAAACAGAAAAGTGGTCAGCTTCTGGACTATGGGTATGAACCAGCACACCAGAGGAACCTGGGATAACGAGCTTAGCTATGTGGTTCACTTTTTGCTTGGAAAACAGGCGAAACCTGGTGATGGAGCGTTCTCGCTTACAGGTCAGCCAAGTGCCTGTGGGACGGCGAGAGAAGTTGGAACCTTCGCCCACAGACTGCCTGCTGATATGGTGGTTTTCAATCCAAAACACCGTAAAATCAGTGAAGAGATATGGAAATTGCCAAAAGGAACCCTAAATCCCAAAGTGGGAAGCCACATCGTAAAAATTATGAGGGATCTGGAAGATGGAAAGATAAAATTTGCCTGGGTTCAGGTATGTAACCCTTGGCAGGATACCGCAAACGCCAACCACTGGATAAAGGCTGCCAGAACCATGGACAACTTTATCGTCGTAAGCGACGGATATCCTGGTATCAGCGCCAAAGTCGGGGATCTTATATTGCCAAGTGCGATGATCTATGAAAAGTGGGGAGCTTACGGGAACGCAGAGAGAAGAACCCAGCACTGGAGACAGCAGGTGACACCGGTAGGTGATGCTATGCCGGATCTTTGGCAGTATACGGAGTTCGCGAAAAGGTTTAAACTGAAAGATGTATGGAAAGAGCACAAGCTGCCTGATGGAACGGTTCTGCCGGATGTGCTGAAAGAGGCTAAAAAGATGGGTTACAGTCCCGATGACACTCTTTTTGACGTACTCTTTGCCAACGACTACTACAAATCCTTCAAATGGCCAGATCCTATAGGTGCCGGCTTTGGAAATACAGAAGCCGAAGGTGATAAGAGAAATGTGGTTGGAACGGATGGCAAACCTTTTAAAGGGTATGGATTCTTTATACAAAAGGCTATGTGGGAAGAGTATAGAAAATTTGGTGAAGGGCGAGGACATGACTACGCTCCGTTTGACGTCTACCATAAGGTAAGGGGACTTAGATGGCCTGTTGTAAACGGTAAAGATACCCCTTGGAGATTCAACGTCAACTACGACCCGTATGCGAAAAGAGAGAAAGAACTTGGACATGTCAAAGGTGAGTTCGCATTCTACGGCCATGCACTGAAAGTAATACCTCAGGGTAACCTAAGAGGGCCTGACAAGAACAAACCAAAAGTCCACCTTCCAAACAAAGCCAAAGTCTTTGCAAGACCTTATATGGATCCACCGGAAGTTCCGGACAGCAACTACGACACATGGCTATGTACCGGTAGGGTGCTTGAGCACTGGCACAGTGGAACTATGACTATGAGGGTGCCTGAGCTTTACAGGGCGGTTCCCGAAGCTCTTTGTTATATGCATCCAGAAGACGCCAAGAAAAGAGGCGTCAAAAGAGGCGATATAGTTATGATTGAGTCCAGAAGGGGTAAATGTAAAGCAAGAGTTGAGACCAGAGGTAGAAACAGGCCGCCAAGAGGTCTTGTATTCGTACCATGGTTCGATGAGAGGGTATTTATAAACAAAGTTACCCTCGATGCGACATGTCCGATTTCAAAACAGACAGACTACAAAAAGTGTGCTGTTAAGATATATAAAGTTTGATGAAGTTAGCGGGGAGGGGAGATGGGAAAAAAGATGGATGAGAACAGAAGGAGATTTATCGTCCAGATGGCTCAAAGCCTGGCTATAGCCGGCGTAGGGGGATTTTTGTGGAGTGCCTATGTGGATGAGGCCAAGGCCGCTCCACTGACGCTCAGGCCCCCTGGAGCCAGAAAAGAGAGTGAGTTTATCTCTTTGTGTATAAAGTGCGGGCTTTGTGTGGAGGCGTGTCCTTACGATACGCTGATGCTGGCCAAGCCTGGGGATCACAAGCCTTTGGGAACGCCCTATTTTATCCCAAGAGAGATTCCTTGCTATATGTGCGAGGATATACCGTGTGTTCCACCCTGTCCCACCGGTGCGCTGGATATCGACAGCGTCTCGGAGGTGGTGGATGGAAAGAGGGTCTTTGACATTACGAAAATGCGTATGGGCGTAGCGATCGTGGATATGAAAAGCTGTATCGCCTTTTGGGGCATACAGTGTGATGCATGTTACAGGGCCTGTCCTTTGCTGGATAAGGCCATATATATGGAGTATCGCAAAAACGAGAGAACTGGTAAGCACGCAAAGCTTTTGCCTGTGGTGGATCCGGATTACTGCACCGGATGCGGGCTTTGCGAGCATGCCTGCGTAACGGAGATAGCGGCTATCAAAGTGCTGCCAAGAGATGTGGTGTTGGGTAAAGTGGGAGAGCATTATGTTAAAGGATGGGATGTGAGTGACGAGAGCCGGCTTGAGGGAAGCAAAGGAATCCAGACTACTAAAACCCCAAGAAGTGGCAAAAGTGCGCTTGAGAGTTTAAATGAAGGGATCGATTTTGAGTAGGTTGTGGAAAAAATACAGATTTTTGATCTTAAGAAGGCTCTCACAAATCACTATTATGCTCCTTTACATAGGTGGAAACTACTTTGGCTGGAAGATTTTACAAGGAAACCTGAGCTCTTCCTTGCTCTTTCAAAAAATTCCGTTATCCGACCCCTATGCGGTGCTGCAGATTTTTGCAACCGGCTCCATACTGGCGATGGATGCCATAATAGGCGCGATAATCATAACCCTTTTTTATGGCATTATCGGCGGCAGGGCCTTTTGCAGCTGGGTATGTCCGGTAAATATGATAACCGACGCCGCCAACTATCTAAGGCGTGCCTGGGGCCTTGACAGGCTTGAGAAGAAGTGGTGGGCCAGCAGAAACATCAGATACTGGGTTATGGGACTTAGTTTCATTCTGTCCTTTTTGCTGGGGACCGCCGCATTTGAGATGGTAAGCCCCGTATCGATAACCCACAGGGGGCTTATCTTTGGAATGGGTTTTGGATGGGCTATGATAGTTACCATCTTTTTGTTCGACCTTTTTATATTGAAAAACGGATGGTGCGGACATATCTGCCCTCTGGGCGGATTTTACTCGATTGTTGGAAGATACAACATCTTTAGAGTAGAACACAACGCACCAAACTGCACTTTGTGTATGAAGTGTAAAGAGGTCTGTCCGGAAAAAGAGGTTCTATATATGATAGGTAAAAGAAGCGAGCAGGTCAAAATGGGAGAGTGCACCCTATGTGGAAGGTGCGTGGAGGTCTGTGATGACGATGCTCTTTACTTCAGTATAAGAGATTTTATAAAAGGAGAAAAAAATGAAGCTTAAAAAGTTGGCTGGATTATCGGTAGTGGTGGCTATGATTTTTGCCGCAGGATGCGGGGCCGCCACATCCAATGTAAAAGCGAAGAAAGTGGTGGAAGAGGCAAGCCTTGGATACTCTGAAGCCGGCACTCCCCCTCCTGTGGAGTATACAAAAGCGGCTCCGGGAACTTCAAAGAGACTTCCAAGAAGTTACGAGAACGCGCCGCCACTTATCCCGCACACAATAGAGGGTTTGGTGCCTATAACACTAAAGCACAACGCCTGTCTTGACTGCCACCTGCCGTCAGTTGCAAAAAGCGTTGGTGCCACACCGATACCGCCCACACACTTTAAAGATTTCTTTAAAGCCAACAAAGAAAAGGTTAAAAATCTGGGAGATGTTAAGATCCATATGGGTAAAAACGACATAGCCCCTCAACGCTATAACTGCGTTCAGTGCCATGTGCCCCAGGCCAATGCCAAGCCGCTGGTTAAAAATACATTCCAAGCGGAGTTTAGAAACCCTGAAAGCAAACATAAGTCCACACTGGATAAACAGTTGAACGAGGGGGTTAGATAGTGAAGAGAAGGGAGTTTTTCTCTTCACTTTCCCAAGCCTTTAAAAAAGAGGAAAAAGATATGGAGGTCTATCCTCCATACTTTAAAGATAAGACGGATTTTGAAAAGTGTAAAAGCTGTGACGATAAAAGGTGTAAAGATATTTGTGAAGAGCGGATTATCTTTATCGTTGATGGCAAACCAGTGTTGGATTTTTCAAAATCCGGCTGCACCTTTTGTGACGAGTGTGCGCTGGCCTGCGGCGATGTGCTTAAAGTGGAGCATAAAAGAAGACTGCCGGCTTTGGAGATCGATATGATTGAGTGTCTGGCCTGGCACTCCACCATCTGCAGCAGCTGCAAGGATGTCTGTTTGGATGAGGCCATAGAGTTTTTGGGGCTTTTTAAACCCCAGATTAATGATAGATGCACCGGATGCGGTTTTTGTGTGGGCGTCTGTCCCACGAACGCTTTAAAATATAAGGAGATTGGTTGAAAAAAATAGTTTTTATCATATTGCTGGCTTTGATGGTTTTTGCCAAAGAGATCACCCCCTGTAAAACGGGCAAGATTGGCGGAGCGGTTTTGGATATGGTGATGGAAGATGGCAAGATATATATCGCTACAGATGCCGGTAAAGTCGTGATAGCGGATGAAAAGAACCTCTCTGTGGTAAAGGAGATAGGCGTTAGAAAGATAAAAGACTTTATGGGAGAGTTAAACGACGCCGATATCTACTCGGTAGATGTGATTGATGGCAAGATCCTCTATCTGGTCCAGGCTGAGGGAGGGTATGCGGAACTGTTTGTCTATAAGGATGGAAATGCCACGAAGGTGCTTGACAAATCCCAGATGCTTTATGCGAAAGCTGCCAAATATGCGGACAAAGATATGGCCGTTATAGCACTTATGAGCGATGAGGTGGTGTTATATGATCTAAATGGAAAAAAGGTTGTAAAGAAGGTAAAAGCGGGAGAGTATTTCTACTCGGTTATGGCGATAGACAAAGACAGAAGCAAAGTTGCCATAGGTGATGAGGGTGGAGAGGTGGCGATAATCGCTACTAAAGATTTAAAGAAGATCAAACTGTTTAAAGATGTCAACAAGGATAAAATCCTATCCATTGATGTAAACAAAGAGTATGCGGTTGCAGGCAGCAGAGCAGATAAAACTCTCGCTCTTTACAATATAAAAACATCACAGACAAAGAGATTGAGAAACCCGGATTTTTTTATATATGTGGTGGCGCTGGGCCCGGAAAACAGACAGGTGGCCTTTGGTGACAACGACAAATATATCCTGAAAATCGCCGATACAAACTCTTTGGAAGTTAAATACAGGTTACTTGGACATAAAAACATCGTAAACGTAATAAGGTTTATCGATCCAACCACGCTGATATCCGGCAGTGAGACCGGAGAACTTATAAAATGGAGGTTAAAATGACGCTTAGCAGCTGTGTGATTAGATGCAATCCAAAAGAGTTGAAAGAGGTAAAAAAAAGAGTGGAAGAATCTGGTGTATGTGATATACATATAGTGGATGAAAAGGGTTATATCGTAGTTACGATAGAGGGAGAGGGCGTTGAGGAGGAGATGGAGAAACTTACGAAACTCCAATTCCTTGAAGGTGTGCTGGGAGCGGATATGATCTACTCCTACTCCGAAGAGGAGCTGGACGCTTTAAGGGAGGATCTGGAGGTGCAAGAGCCTGTTCCCGAGATTTTGGAAAAGGATGTAAGAGCGGAAGAGATCGTCTATCACGGAGATTTAAAGAAAAAATTATAGGGGTTTTTATGGATATTAGATGGGATATGTTTATCGAAACAGAGGTTCCAAAGGATGAGCTTATAATCTCCAGGACGGATCTAAACGGGATCATCACCTACGCAAATGAAACTTTTGCAAGGATTAGCGGATATGAGGTGGAGGAGCTTATAGGAAAACCCCACAATATTTTGCGCCATCCGGATATGCCAAAGCGGGTTTTCAAGGAGCTTTGGGATACGATAAAAAGCGGCAAAAGCTGGAGCGGGTATGTGAAGAATCTAAGAAAAGACAGAGGGTATTACTGGGTTTTTGCCGAGGTTAGCGGAGTATATAAAGATGGCAAACTGGTTGAGTACAAATCGATGAGAAGCTGGGTTCCCAAAGAGAAAAGAATTGAAATGCAGTATAAATACGACGATATCAGATACCAAGACAGGGAAAATGTACGAGGAGTCAGCTACATAGAGGCCGATATTTATGACAAGTTGATTCAAAAAGCCCGGGATGAAGGGATAAGTGTGGAGGAGCTTATTAAAAAATTGATTTAAATCAATTTTTAAGGTATTAAATTGTAATATTATTATCATAAGACAAACTTAACAAAGGAGTAAGAATGAGAAAAGTAAGCTTAAGTTTAGTTTCAGCGATGGTTTTGGCCGCTGGAATGAGTTCTGTAGCCAGTGCTGCAAGCCTGGAAAACATCATCTCAAATCCAAAGGTAAATCTTGAGATCAGACCAAGATATGAGTATGCGGATGTAAAGGATAATGGAAAAGACGCTGCAAAAGCTTTTACGGTAAGAACGGCTTTGGAGTTGGATGCCAATCTATTCGAGGTAGAGGGACTAAATACACAGTTACAGATGATAAATGTGGCGCATTTTGGATTGATTGATAAATACGCTCCTGTTGATCCAAAATATGATGTTGTAATGGATCCTCCGCAAACCAGGGTTACACAGGCAAACATCAGCTACAGTGCCAACGGACTTACCGGAATTGTTGGTAGAAAGATGGTTGTATTGGATAACGCAAGGTTCATCGGTAACGTAGGCTGGAGACAGATGCCACAGACTTATGATCTGGCCGCTGTTATCTACAACGGTGTTGAGAACCTAAGCCTTTTGGGAGCTTATGTAAACAGGGTTCATACTGTTAAAAAAGATTATTCTATCGACACCGGTAGTGTTTTGCTTCACGGAGCGTATAAAGTAGGGCCTGAGCTGACAATTACACTATATGACTATATGATTCAAAACTTTGCCGATCATATCGGTATAAGACTTACAGGTAAGATAGACCTTGGAGAGGCCAAAGTCAGTTACGCCGCAGAGTATGCCAAACAGAAAGATCCTACTATGACGGAGGATGATGAGCCAAATCTTGCGGATGCTTTTGGAGGAACTCATGCAAATCCGGATGACATAGAGCAAGATACAGACTACTACAATCTAAACCTTGGAACAAGTTATGCCGGATTTTTCGGTAATATCGGATATGAGGTATTGGGAGACAAAGATGATGGCGATAATCCGTTTATGACCCCTCTTGCTACACTTCACGCACATAACGGGTGGGCCGATGTGTTTTTGAAAACTCCAGCCCAGGGTTTGGAAGATCTTAGTGTTAAACTTGGATATAACTTTGGAGAGTATGGAAAACTTTTTGGAATCTATCATAAATTCAGCGCAAAAGAGGATCTTGCAGGACAGGATGATCTTGGAAACGAGATCGATATAGCATACGCATACAAGATCTACAAAAACCTGGGTCTGCTTTTGAAATATGCAGACTATAACGCAGGTGACGACGTATTTAATAAAAAAGATGTTACAAAATACTGGATACAGTTAGACTACAAGTTCTCTGCAAGTATGTAAAAACTCCCCCTCTTTGGGGGATTTTTGTATAGCAGCGTAACTCATTTTTGCCAGTTTCATTCTTACGCTGCTATTCAAAAAAAGTTTTTAAAGCCTCTTTGTTTACCACCTCGTAACCGCTTTGATCTTTTCTTAAAATCCCAAGCTTTTTGAATTTGGATATTATTCTTGAAAGAGTTTCGGGAGTTATATTCATTATAGATGCGATTTCACTCTTTTTAAGAGTTAAAAACTCCATCTCATGCTCATATATAAATTTGGCAACCCTGGCCGTGGAAGAGAGAACGATATCGTAGGTGATGACGTTTTCCAAAAGTCTTACTTTGTCGGAGAGAGATTTTATGATGGTAAAGGCGATCTCCGGATTTTTCAAAAACTCCTTTTCAAAAATCTCATAATCTACAAGCACCACTTTACCGTCTGTCAAAAACTCCGCCGTAGCCGGATATCTCATATTCTCGAAATTTGCGATCTCGGCTATGAGGCTTGGCTGGAAAAATGAGTGGAGTATGATTTTGTTTCCTTTGGGGTCACTTTTGTATATCTGCAAGATCCCTTCTGTCAAAACCACCAGGTGCGAGGGTTTGTCACCCTCATAAAAGAGAATGTTGCCCTTTTTATACTCTTTTATCGTCGATATCTCTTTTAATCTCTCAAATTGAGATTCGGTTAAGTTTTTGAACATGTAAAAGGATTTGAGTTTTTCCATAGATTCCCTTGGTTATGGGTTTTTGAGATTATACAGATAAAGGTATTAAATATATATAAAATTTTTTTGATATATGTCAAAGCTTTTTTTATCGATTATCTATAGAATTTAAAAAAATATTTAATAAGGAGGTGCAATGGAATACTATATGCAAGATATTCCCTCAAGCGACTTCCTCTCTATTTTTGTGGTTTCGGCTTTTATAATCATTTTTGGAATGGCTTACGCCGGGTTTTATACATTGGTGAAACTTAAACTAATCAGAGGCTTCTATATGATTTTCGCTTATGCTTCCTGGTTGGTTCTGGTAGGGCTTATGTATTATCTGGGTGAGCTGTTACGGGTTGAGCCGTATACGCAAAAAGTTTTGATAGGAGCGATGTTTGGATATCTTGTCTTTCCCCATGTGGTCTATTTTTTACTGGATAGGGTACACAGCAGGTATGAGCATTAAACTATAAAAGGAGGTAGTATGGAGAAGAAAAAGGTTTCTGTATGGACCAGTAATCGCTTCTGGCGTAGGTCTGCGGCATGGGTGACGGGTGTTTCGGCGATTTTGCTGATTTTGCTTACATTTGACTCTTTGGCACAGATGAAGATGGGAACGGAGGAGGATATAAAGAACAAAGTAGATAAGCGTGTTCCCTCACCGGTGGTTATAAATTATACCATCGATTATCTACTCGATCCTTACCGCGGGCATGAGGTTCCTATCATCGGAGGAGCTGTAAAAAAAGATGGCAGGGTAAAAAGTGCCTATGAGCAAAAAGAGAAATTTTTCGGCAGAGACGACTACAGCGAAGAGGAGGCAAGAGCCCTTATACATTTGGGAAAACTTACCATTCAGGCCAAAAACTGTATGGACTGCCATACGCTTCTTGGAAACGGTGCATACTATGCGCCCGATTTGACGAAAGCCTGGCTGGATCCTACATGGAATACTTTGGCACCTGCATATAATGGCAAAGAGTATGCGATGGTAGAGTTTTTGAAAAATCCGCCTCAGATGGCAATGCATGAAAGAAAGATGCCAAATCTGGGAATTACAGATGAAGAGGCCAAAGGGGTGGTGGCATATCTAAAATTTATGTCTGCGATAGATACAAACGGATTTCCAAGAAACTTTGGAAAAATCAAAGGAGCGGTAGATGCAAGGAAATAGACTGTATAAGGCTCAGGAGTTAGCGCTTAAATATTTTACGGTTGCTATAGTTCTTTTTGGTGCCCAGCTGCTGTTTGGGCTTTTGGCGGCGATTCAGTTTATCTATCCCGATTTTCTGTTTGGATTGCTGGATTTTTCGATTACGAGAATGGTGCATATTAACGCGCTGGTAGTATGGCTGCTTTTTGCCATGATAGGTGCCGTTTACTGGCTCTTGCCTGAGGAGACGGGCAGAGAGGTTGTGGGTATAAAACTTGGTGAGATAGCCTTTTATATCCTGACGGCGGCCGTGGCTGTTGTGGTGCTTGTCTATCTTTTCATCCAGGTAGGTCCCGGTAAAGAGAGCACTATCTGGTTTATCACAGAAGGCAGGGAGTATATCGAGGCACCAAGATGGGCGGATATAGGTATAGTCGCCGTTGTTTTGATTTTCCTATACAACGTTTACGCCACGGCCCTTAAAGGTAGAATTACGGGAATCGTTCTTGTGTTGATGGCTGACTTGCTGGCACTTGCGGGCCT
>JAMOUF010000034.1 GCA_027068245.1 Campylobacterales bacterium
ATCATCCGGATTGAATAAAATCTCTTTAATCTTTTGGGGATTGATGATTGTGTAGCAACCCTTTTGATAAAATTCAAACTTCACTCCAAGCCTTTTTTCAAGGTCTTTTTTATACCGTTGGACCGTTTTTGTGCTTACATCCAGCAGATAGCTGAGTTCGTTTATGCAAAACTTGCCGTTTTTTGCCAAAAAATCCAAAAAATCCAAAAATTTATCCGTTTTAGACATTTTTTTCTCTCTTTAAATTTATCTTTTTGAGATTATCACATATTTTTTTATTTTTGCGTCTGTTTCTGTCTTTTTGAATATTTTACAACTCCAGTTTTGTAAGTTTGTCTATTTTGAAATTTGTCAGAAGCTGCTGATAGTTTTTTGGGCCAAGGATATTTTCCTCAAGCCTTATTGGCAGGTTCAGATAGTAAAACTCAGGTTCGATACCGTAAGATTTTATATCTCTTTTGAATTTTTTCAGATTTTTGTAATCCGCGTTTTTCGTATCGAACTCAAGGCCGTAAAAAATCACCACATATTTGGAGAGTCTCTTTTTATATCTTCTTATCGCATTAAGCTGTTTTTTGAAAAACTGCCCTTTCAAAGGGGCGAGTTTATAAAAATAACTTAATGGTTTCACCTCTATCCACAAATATTCATCTTTGTTTTCCAGCATTATGTCTATATCGCTGATTTTCTTACCATTAGAGGAGATGATATCTTTTCCCCTCTCTACCCTCTCATAAGTGAAATTCAAAAAGTTTTTGTTCTTTTTGTTCCAGAAATACTCAAACAGAATGTATTCCATAAAATATCCCAAAATCGAGCGGTTAAGCATCTTCTTTTCTACGGCGTATTTGGCGATTTTGCCTAATGGTGTGAGAGTATTGTCTTTTAAAAGCCCCTCTTTTTCCAGGTAGCTATTTATTTTGGGATTGCCAAACCCGTTTTGGAAGGCCAGATATGGATACAAAAGTTCCAAAAGGCCCCTGTCGAACTCCACCGGTAGAGGTTTTATCCTAATGAGGCGGTTATCTTCTCCTTCAAAGTCATATACAATCTCACAGTCGAAAATCTGGGCTATGGTGGAGAAATATGGTATTACGCCTTTATATCCGCCGGTTATATTGAAACTGATTTGGCTTTTGTCATCTTTTATTATCTCAAACAGCAAATCCAGAAGATTGGATATGCCGGACTGGAAAATTTGGGAGTTTTTCATAGAGAGGTTTTTCGCCACCTTTATAGAGGTTTTTTTGGCGTTGTCCGGAAATCTCTTTTTGAAAAATCTTTCCAACACTCTCCCTACAAGATAAGTGGAAAGGGAGTCCGAGGCTAAAAAAAAGAGCTCGTAATCTCCTTTTTTCAGCATTTGGCACAAAGTGGCGCTCTCCGCACTCTTTTCGCAGTTATCGAACCAGTTGGATATTTCCTTTTCCAACTTTATCAGCTCATCTTTGTAATCTTCTTTATCCGAATAGGGCAGATTCAAAAAAACCGGCCATTGCCGGGGTCCGAAATAGTGTCTTAGAAGCGATGTGCCAAGTGTCGTGATAACTTTATCCATACTCCGCCTTCCCGGTTTTTCATAATTATATGTAAATAGTTTTAATTTTGCTTTACGCCCTCTTATGCGGGTTGATGGTATAATTGGCATTTAAAAAGGCTTTTGTATGTTATATCTTTTGTATGACAGCGATCTGATAACCCCTCAAAGCCTTAAAAGCTATGCCCTGCTTATACGCCAAAAGTTTGGCAAAGTTCCGATAAAAAAGGAGTTTAGAAAAAACTTCACCGATTTTGAGGATGAGGCGATTATATTTATCTACGCCAAAGAGAGTGATATCAAAAGGTGGATAGAGGCTGCGAGGCAGAAGAAATTCACCATATTTTTCATTCCAAACGACAAATCGAAAAATCTGCAAAAAATTTTTAAAATCCCCTCCTCATTTGAAAAATATCTAAATGAACACACTTTCGTCTCCCACCTGACTTTCTTTAACGACACTCTTATTTTAAATAGAGCCGTCATAGCCAAAGAGAGCTGGATAGAGAGCCAAAACCTTTTAAAATCATTTATGAAAAACATCTTCAACATCAAACTTTTCAAACTCAACATATCAGTCAACGACAAACAGATAAAGAGCGCGGCTTTGATGATAGAGGCCTCGAACGAATATGTATTCAAAGTAATGGGATATCCTTTTTTCCAGGACACCGGCAGCTGTGACCGTTCGGCTGTCATCGTGTATGCGCCCACCTCTATCATAGAGGCTTTTAAACTGAAGTTTCATCTGATGAAAAAACCCGTCTTGCCAAAGGGAGTGGGCGTAATAAAAAGCAAAACGGTTACATTGCAAAGCGAGGATGAACTGAGCGTTGTTTTGGACGGGGAGAAGTTTCCATTTGAAAAAAGAGCGGTTATTAAGACCCAAAACACAAACCTTCATATAGCATCCGGATGGGAGGGGTGCCAGCCAAGCCAAAAGGACTCCATCCGGATAGATACCCTGCCAAAAGACGAGGAGCTGATAGAGTTCTATACCAAAAAGAGCCTGCCGCTGCTGCCAATAGCCAGCGAGGAACAGTTTGCCGCGCTTTTTAAAAAGATAAGAGAAAACGCCAAAATCAACCCCGTCTATATGACGCTGCTTATAATAAGCGTGCTTATGGCAACCATCGGGCTTTTTCAAAACTCCGCCCCAACCATAATAGGCGCTATGATTTTGGCTCCTTTGATGGCTCCGATAATCTCCTTTTCCATGGGAGTTGTCAGGTTTGAGAAATCTCTTATGGCACGGAGCCTCAAAACCATATCCGTATCGGTATTTACGGGCCTTTCTTTATCGACCATGTTCGCCTTTTTGCTCCCATACAGACACGTAACCGAGCAGATGGCTTTGAGGATGAATCCCACGCTTTTGGATCTGGCGGTGGCTATTTTGGCGGGTATCGCCGGCGGATACGGATACGCCAACTCTAAAGTGGGCGAATCCTTGGCAGGAGTAGCTATTGCCGTGGCACTGGTGCCGCCTCTGTGCGTTGCTGGAATCGGGCTTGGATGGATGGATATGGATATGTTCTGGCAGGCTTTTTTGCTGTTTTTCGCCAACATCGTAGGTATCGCATTTGCCGCCGGGACGGTATTTTATCTTTTAGGATTCGCCTCCAGCCGCTATGTGGCCGCGGCTTTCATACTTAAGATATCTATGATACTCGTAATAATCTTTCCACTTTATATCTCAACCCAAAACTTCTTTTTATATGAGAGGATTTACGATGAGATAAGCCGGGTTAAATACCATCAGGTGGAGCTTAAAATCGATTCGGTATATACAAAAGAGGGGAAAATCTATGTAGAGATAGAGCTTGCGGCAAAGGATGAGGCCGCAGCCCGGAAGGCCGCGCAAACTTTGAAAAAGAGATTTCCGGATCTGAATTTCGTCGTAATTTATAAAAAAATAGTCTAAAGAGAGGGTCAGATATCCCTCTCTATCTCCTCTTTGAACCTGTTGAAATATATACTTTTAAGCTTTTCAATATCCATATCTATATCGCAGAGTTTAAACTCCTTTCCGCCAACGGTGCCAAGCGGAACTACATGGATGCCTATCTCGTTTGCCAGCTCCTCCAAAGCGTGCATATTTTTTGGCTCTATCTCCACCAGCGCGCGGCTGAAGGTTTCGCTGAAAATCTCTCTGCTGTCTTCAAAACAGAAATTTCCCAAAAACCCTTTGCCAGAAACCGCCGCCATCTTTGCCAAAGCCATGGCTATACCGCCGCTTCCCACATCTTTGGCCGCTTTTAAAAGCCCTCTTTTGTTCGCCTCTATGACGAACTTCCAAAGTTTTAGCTCCTTTTCGTAGTCGATTTTGGGAAGCTCTCCGGCAACTTTGCCAAAAAGCTCTTTTAAGTAAAGACTTCCCCCAAACTCTTTTTGGGTATCGCCTACGATATAGACTATATCTTCCTCATCCTGAAAGACGCTTGGCAAAACTTTGTTCTCATCCTCGTTCACTCCCACCATGGCGATGGTTGGCGTGGGATAGACGCTTACGCCGTTGGTCTCGTTGTATAGGCTCACGTTTCCGCTAACCACAGGAGTGTTTAGGGCCTTACAGGCCTCTTTGATGCCTTCGGTGCCCTGGGCGAACTGCCACATAACCTCGGGATTTTCCGGATTGCCGTAGTTTAGGCAGTCCGTTATCGCAAGCGGCTGGGCCCCACTCATTGCCACGTTTCTGCCTGCGGCCATCACGGCCGCCGCCGCTCCGCCTTTTGGGTCGATGTAGCAGTATCTTGGGTTGCACTTGCTGCTCATAGCCAAAGCCTTTTTGTTCTCTTTTACCCGTATGACGCTCGCATCCAGCGTTCCTGGATGTTTTACGGTGTTTGTCTGCACCATCGAGTCGTACTGCTCGTAAACCCAGGCCTTGTCCGCCACCTCCAGGCTTTTTAGAAGTTTCTCGAAAGCCTCCTGGTTATCCACATGGGGAACCGTGTCGATGGAGGTCTCTTTTATGTAGTCCAGATACTCGGGCCTTTTGGTTGGCCTGTCAAGCTCCGGGGCCTCTTCGCTTACGGGAGCCACCGGGATGTCGGCTACCTTCTGGCCATGCCAAAAAAGCTCCATCCGGCCCGTATCGGTAACCTCGCCTATAACAGCAGCGTCCAAATCCCATTTTCTAAATATCTCCATCAGTTTCTCTTCCGTTCCCTTTTTGGCGCATATAAGCATCCTCTCCTGGGATTCGCTAAGCATCAACTCATATGGGGTCATCCCCTCCTCTCTCATGGGAACCTTGTCAAGATACATCCTCATACCGCTTCCGGCCCGTCCTGCCATCTCGAAACTGCTGGATGTAAGGCCAGCTGCCCCCATATCCTGTATGCCTACCACATAGTCGGTCTTAAAAAGCTCCATACAGGCTTCAAGCAGCAGTTTTTCGGTAAAAGGGTCACCAACCTGCACCGTGGGCCTTAGGCTTTTGGATTCCTCCGTAAAGCTGTCGCTGCTCATCACCGCTCCGCCAAGGCCATCACGGCCCGTTTTGCTTCCCACATAGATAACAGGGTTTCCAACTCCCTCGGCCCTTCCGTAAAAAATCTCGTCCTTTTTACAAATCCCGAGGCTAAAAGCGTTTACCAGGATGTTTCCGTTGTAGCACTCCTCAAAGCTCATCTCGCCGCCAATGGTAGGAACCCCCACGCAGTTGCCATATCCGCCAATTCCTGCAACCACGCCTCTTACCAGGTATCTTTGGTGAGCCCCCACTTCATCATCTCTTTTTACATCCCCAAATCTAAGGGCGTTAAGGTTGGCTACGGGCCTTGCGCCCATGGTAAAGACGTCTCTTAATATTCCGCCAACACCCGTGGCGGCTCCCTGGTATGGCTCTATGAAGCTTGGGTGGTTGTGGCTCTCCATCTTGAAAACAGCGGCCATCCCCTCCCCTATGTCTATGACGCCGGCGTTCTCTCCCGGGCCCTGGATAACCCAGGGAGCTTCTGTGGGAAAACCTTTTAGGTATTTTTTGCTCGATTTGTAGCTGCAGTGCTCGCTCCACATGGCGCTGAATATCCCTATCTCCACCAGGTTGGGCTCTCTTCCCAAAATCTTTTTTATATGTTCGTAATCTTCCATCGTCAGTTTATGGGCTTTTAAAATCTCCTGTAAATTCTCCATAACAAGCCTTTATATTTTTTTAATATTGTATAGAAAAAAAGATAAAAGTTTAATAGTAATATGCAGCTACTCCAACAAAGAGAGCCAGGAAGTTCAAAAGAAGAAATTTCGCCAAAAAACGGCCCCTATCCCCAAATTTACCGGTATAGAGCCTGTAGGCTATCAAAGAGGCCAAAGAGCCCCAAAGCAGACCGTATCCGCCCACATTTACGCCCCACAAAAGGGCTTTCCACTCCTGGGTAAACTCTGCCAGCAAAAGTGTGGCCGGAACGTTACTCATAAGCTGGCTTAAAAGCAGGGAGAGAAAGAAGATGTGATGGGGATGGTTTAGAACCTGTGAAAAAATCGTTGAGAGGTTGTCGGCTATACCAAAAAAGAGTAAAAAGATTAAAAGAAGCATATAGTCTATCTTTAAAGCCTCCCTGTTTAGCAGCAAAGAGTAGAAAAAAACCACAAAAGCGGTATAAAGAGGGACAATTTTTATAATCGTCATCACAATCAAAATAAAAAAGAAGAGATATGGATAAACCTCTCTTTTTTTTATATGGACGCTAAGGGTTCTTTTTTCATAAACTTTAAAAGGTATTATAGTTGCCGCCGTCATAACAAAAACGAACATAGCCGCCACGAATGGGGCCATCGTTTTTATAAATTCCAAAAATGACAGGTTGTAGTGCCAGTAGATATAGAGGTTTTGGGGAGAGCCAAAAGGGAAAAGCTCGGCTCCATTGGCGGTAATAGCCTCCAAAATCACCAGCAGGTCCTTGTTCTTTATATTCAATGCCAGCGTCAATGGCACGACGGTGACGAGCGCAACGTCGTTTGTAATGAAAGAGGAGATAAAAAAGGTAAGTAGAATCAGTTTGATATGCAAAAACGAGCCCCGCTCCATTTTTGCGGCCAGATATGTTAAAAACCCGCTGTTCTCAAGGCCTTTGATGGTTATGAAAAACATAGTTAGAATAAAGAGCACCTCCATCTCGTCTTTGGAGATTTGAGGAACCCTTTTTAGATATATCGATGTGGCAAAAAATATTATAAGGGATAAAAAAAAGAGCCACTCATTATATAAAAACTCCTTAGCTTTGAAGGCATACTTTTTTATATCCATAATCTATCCGGATAATCAGGAGTTCCACTTTTTTCTAAGCTCTTTTTGCTTTTGAAGATACCTTTTTATCAGCTCATCTTTATCAAAACCGAGTTTTTTCAGACTCTCTTCCAGGTCCAGGTTCGCCGCTTTCAGGGCCCTTTTAGCGAGCTCTTTGTTTTCGAGTATAAGTGAAGGTTCGATGCCTGTTTTGTAAAGATAGCCAAACATCTTTTTCAACTCCTCTTCGCTAAAACCCCTGTTATGCATATGGCTTTTAAAAATCTTGTAACGCTCCTTTTTTTTGGTATAAGCAAGATATATAAACCCGGCTGCTACTGTAAGTATCAGTAGAGCCAGAAAGAGGCTCCCGAAAAATATATTTTGTTCAAAACCGCTTTGGGTGTTGAACCTGAAGTTTTTTAACAGATCCATTTTTTTCCTATCCGGGCCGACATTTAGATTCTATATCCAAGTTTGATCGCCACCTCTTTGATATGTTGAAGCCTCTTTTCTATAGGCGGATGGGAGGAGAAAAGATCGAGCAGGCCCACGATACCAAATGCCTTCATCTCAGGAGGAAGGGCAACCTTCTCCTTTGGCAGCTGCCCAAGTTTCGCCAGGGCGTAGTATATGCCATGGGGCCCATCAAGCCTTACTGCACCCTCATCGGCTTTATACTCCCTGTATCTGCTAAACCACATGGCAAGCATGGTGGCAAACAGCGTCAAAACTATTTCCAAAATAAAGCTTATAGCCATATAGGCCATCGGCGAGGGGTTGCCCTCCTCGTCTTTTGGCGCCAAAATATTTGCCAAAAGCCTCGAGAAGAAAAAGACGAAAGTGTTCAATACACCCTGCAGCAGCGTCATCGTAATCATATCGCCATGTTTTATGTGGCTTATCTCGTGGGCCAAAACCCCCTCTATCTCCTTTGGCTCCATCAGATCAAACAGCGAATAAGAAACTGCAACCAAAGCGTCGTTTCTGTTCCATCCCGTGGCAAAAGCGTTTGGCGGGCCGTTGAAAAGCCCAACTTCGGGCATGCCTATGCCAGCCTCGTTGGCAAGTTTTTCCACCGTTGAAACCAGCCAGGCCTCCATATCGTTCGAGGGATTTTCGATTACCTGGACCCCCATATGCATCTTCGCCATCCATTTGGATAGAAAGAGGCTGATAATCGCACCGCTAAATCCAACTATAAATGACAGCACCAAAAGCCCGCTGACGGTGGACTGGTCTATCCGGATACCAAAAAATGCTTCCAGGATAAAAATGGTAAGATATATCGAGGCCATTACGGCCAGGTTCATCAAGATAAACAGTATTATTCCCATCAAGACTCCTTTTTAAGAACTTTTTATTATATTTTAGCCTTTTTTGTCAAGCAAAATGCTATATCTTTCTCATAATATGCCGCCTCGTTTATAAATACAGCGAACCCCTCATCTCCTTCATGAAAAATCTCCTTTTCATCAAAGGTTATAAACACCGGATCTCCTTTGTGAAGGTAGCTATAATCTTTAAACGCAAGTTCTGGATGGATCATCCCCTCAAGCTCCTGCCCTTTTCTTGGGAAACCGACTGTTTCGAATATATCGTAACACTCGACGCTTTCCTCGCACTTTTCGCCAAGTTCGAGTATCCTAAGAGCCGCTAATAAAACTTTTTTTGTCCTAAAAAAAAGATCCGCATCAAGCACTCCCTGGGGAACGGGCCCTACTTCTATGGTGATGGAGGATGGAGTGATGGAGTTTATAAAATCCCCCTCGCTGTTGCCAAACCATCTTAGAATCCTCACATCATCATACTCAAGGGCCAAAATTTTAGCTACGCTGTTTGAGAGTGGATCATCCTGGCTCAAAACTATAGTGATCCCCATATTTGCCGTAGTCGTATGCAGATCGATCAAAAAATCCGTCTCTTTGAGCCTCTCTTTTATAACCTTGGCCCGTTCATATTCATAAATATGACTATCCTTTTCCAAAGACTCTTTGCCAAAAGATCGGTTCAGGTCAAAATCTATATATCTTCTGCACTCCTTTATAGCCTTTGGGTTTGCCAAAAGAAAGTCCACATCTATATTTTCAAACTTCAACGGCTCATTTTGCACCGTTTTTACCAGATAGATACCAAGGAGTTCATTACCATGCACCCCACCGCTTACAGTAACCCTCACAGCACTCCTTTTTGATCTATTATAACAAAAAGCCGCAGAATGTGCGGCTTAAAGTTTTACCATTCTGCTCCTTACATCCTTTGTGGCCTCGACCATATTTTTCAAAGCCGGTATCACCTCCTCCCACTTTCTGGTCTTAAGTCCGCAGTCCGGATTGATCCAGAGTTTATCGGCAGGAAACACGGCAAGTCTTTTTTCTATCTCTTTTAAAATCTCCTCTTTTGAAGGGACTCTTGGAGAGTGTATATCGTAAACTCCCACACCCACCTCTTTTTGGTAGTTGTATTTTTTGAAAGCCTCCAATATCCTATTTCCGTTTCTGGCGGTCTCTATCGATATAACGTCGGCGTCCATGGCGTCTATAGTTTCCATTATATCGTTGAAGTCGCTGTAACACATATGGGTATGGATCTGGGTTTGAGGCCTTGCCGTGGCGGTGGAGATTTTGAAACTCTCAACGGCTACCCTCTCATATTCGCCTCTTTTTGCCTTTCTAAGCGGATAGCCCTCTTTAAAAGCCGCCTCATCCACCTGAATTATTTTAATTCCGGCATCTTGCAAATCACTTACCTCGTCGGCAATTGCCAAAGCCATCTGCTTGTAAACCTCCTCTTTATCCAGATCATCTCTAACAAAGCTCCAGTTAAGCATAGTAACGGGGCCAGTCAGCATCCCTTTTACTATCTTTTTGGTTTTGCTTTGGGCATAGGTGATCCACTCCACGGTCATAGACTCAGGTCTGCTTACGTCTCCGAAGATGATTGGTGGTTTTACGCACCTGCTTCCATAGCTTTGAACCCAGCCGTTTTCGCTAAATGTCACGCCCTTTAGCATCTGAGAGAAATACTCAACCATATCGTTTCTCTCAAACTCTCCGTGGACGAAGATATCCAGACCTACCTCTTCTTGAACCTCTATCGCGTAATCGATGAATTCGCGTATCTTTCTTTTATATTCCTCCACGGATATAAGCCCCTCTTTATAGGCTTTTCTCGTTTTTCTTACCTCCTTTGTCTGTGGAAAACTGCCAATAGTGGTTGTAGGCAAAACGGGGTATTTCAGTATTTCGTGCTGAATCTTGAGCCTCCGTGTTGCCGGCATCTCTCTTGCTTTTAGGTTTTTAGGAAGGTTTTTCACTCTCTTTTGCACAGCCTGGTTGTGTATCTGGGTGGAGTTTTTTCTGCTTTCGTTGGCCCTTTTGTTCTTTTCGTAAAGCTCTTTATCGCTCTCGTTGAGCGGGGCGTTTGTGTAAAGCCTCTCTATGATTCTCAGCTCATCGAGTTTCTCGTTTGCAAAAGCGAGCCAGCTTTTGATGTTTTTATCCATCTTTTCCTCATATTTGAGCGTATATGGCACATGGAGCAAAGAGCAGCTTGTAGAGACGATGACCTGCTCTTTATCAATCGGCAAAGAGTTTAAAAACTCCACTTTTTTATCTATATCGCTTATCCAGATATTTCTGCCATCCACTACTCCGGCGATAAGCTTTTTGCCGCTTTTTGCAATCTTTTCGACACTCTCAACATTTTCCATCCCGTAGACAAAATCAAGCCCGATACCGGATATTTCCGTATCCACCAGTATATCTACCGCCTCGTTCGCCCTCTCAAAATATGTAACCACATAAATCTCTACACCTTCGGTTGGGATATTTGCGTAAGCCTTTTTAAGTGCTTCAAGCTGTTCGTTCGATACGTCCTTAACCAGTGCCGGCTCATCAAATTGAATATACTTTACTCCGGCTCTTTTTAGCTCTTCCACAAGCTCTTTATAAACCGGAACTATTTTGTCGATGAGCTTTAGGGGATCGATATCTTCGCTTCTTGCAAAGGATAAAAAAGTAACGGGGCCTATGAGATTTACCTTCGTATCAATGCCAATCTCTTTTGCCTCTGTAAACTCTTTTAAAATTTTTTCCACATTTGGCTTGAAACTCTGATCTTTTTTTAGATATGGCACAAAATAGTGGTAGTTTGTATTGAGCCATTTTGTCATAGGGAGTGCTTTGTGGTTTTTATCCCCTCTGGCCATTGCGAAATATCGCTCAACCCCTTCAAGGTCCCTGTACTCTTCCGGCTCGCAGCCGAGAGTAACTATCATATCTATCATCTGATCGTATAGACTAAAGTCGTTCGAGCTGATAAATTTGGCTTTGGCCTCTTTTTGGTAGAGCCAGTGCCTTTTTCTAAGCTCTTTTGCCACATTTTCCACTTCATCAAAACTACTCTCGCCCCTCCAAAATCTCTCCAGGGCAAACTTCAACTCTCTTTTTTCACCCACTCTTGGGTATCCGGTAACATACGGCATAACGCTCTCCTATGGTTTTGTTTTTATTATTGTCAAGTTGTTTTGGAGGTTAATGGGGAGGCGCTATACCGCTTTTTGTTTTTCTACATCTACAAAGGGGGGCTTTTTTTATCTTTGCAAGTTTTAGTATCTTATGTGCCAAACATGCGAAGAATATGTTGCAGTAGCAGGGTTTGGGGCTATCCTGTGGTGGTGACTCCTCAGGTTCGATCTTTTGTGGTATGAAGTATTGGAAAATTCTATGTTTCGCTTTTTCAAGTTTTACAAGCGATACGGTAGCGGTAATTGCCTGCAGTGAAAAATACCTGCCTTTAAAACCTTTAGCCACCATTTTTTAAAAGCCACCTCTCAAGGATCTTCTGAGCGGCTATACTGTCGAGCCTGCCGTCTTTTTTATGTTTTAAAACCCCCTTTGTGGCCTCTTTTGCCTCATAGGAGGTAAAACCCTCGTCCATAAACTCGATCTCTCCGTCAAAATCGAGCAAAGAGACGAAGTGCTCTATCCGTTTTCTCATCTCCTCATGGCTGCTTCCCCCCTCAGGCACGCCCACTACCAGCGTATCTACCCCCCACTCTTTCAAAAAACCGTCAAGTTCCGCAGCGGCCTGGTTTCTGTTCTTTCTAAAGATAGGATTTTGCGGGATGGCGATAGTGCCGTCTGGAGATATGGCGAGGCCTATTCTTTTTAGCCCGATATCGGCTGCGGCTATTTTTTTATTTGCCAAGGCAGAACTCCCCAAACATCTTATCCAAAAGCTCGCCGCTTTGCATCGGCCTTGTAATGGAGCCGATCTCCTTGATGGCCTCGTTGAGGTGAAAGGCGAATATCTCAAGTTCCTCCATCTCAAGCGGACCAACACTCTCCTCTATCGCTTTTGAAGCCCTTTTTACCGCCTCTATCTGTCTATTTGATATGAGGATAATCTCTTCGGTATTGGAGAAGCTGTCAAGAAGATTTTTCAATCTCTCAACAAGAGGGCTGATATCTTTTTTTACGCTTAAACTTATCGTCTCAAATCCTGCGATATCTGTGATTTTTCTATCAAGGTCTATCTTGTTTAAAACGGCTATAATCTCTTTTTTGTCTTTGTATCTGTTTAAAAGCTCTATAATTTTCCTGTCTTCCTCATCCAAAGGTTTGCTGGCGTCGAACATGGCTATAACTATATCGCTCTCTTCTATAGCGTTTATGCTTCTGTCTATTCCTATCTTCTCTATCTCGTCTTTCGCCTCTCTGATGCCCGCAGTATCTATGAACCTTACTAGATGTGTTCCTATTTTGATGCTCTCTTCTATGGTGTCTCTGGTAGTTCCGGCTATATCGCTGACGATCGCCCTCTCATAATTTAACAAAGCGTTCAGCAAAGAGCTTTTGCCGGCGTTTGGTTTGCCTATGATGCTAATTTTGAAACCTTCTATCAGCCCGGCTCTTCTTATGGAGCTTTCCACAACTTTTTGCAGCTCTTTTTTTATATCCATAAGCTGCTCTTTTATCTGGTTGTGAAGATCTATTGGCAGATCCTCTTCGGCGTAGTCGATGTTTACCTCCACAAAAGCGAGTATTCTTATGAGTTTTTCGCGGATATCTTCCACGAAACTCTTTAGCTCGCCTTTAAGCTGCCTTGCCAAAATCTTTGCGGCGTCTTCACTTTTTGCCTCTATCAGCTTCGCTATGGCCTCGGCCTCGGTAAGGTCTAGCTTTTCGTTCAAAAAGGCCCGTTTGCTAAACTCCCCTGGCTCTGCCAGTCTTGCTCCAAGCTCTGTAAGGGTTTGTAAAATCCGGTTTGCCACAACGATCCCGCCGTGCACCTGAAACTCCACAATATCTTCGCCCGTAAAGGATTTTGGGGCTTTGAAGTAGATGACAATTCCCTGATCTATCAGTTTTTGCTCGGTATCGTAGATAGAGCTGAGCGTGGCTGTTCTTGGGGCAAAGTGGCGGCCCGTCATCTTTTTTGCCAGCTCCAAAGCCCTGGGGCCGCTCACTCTTACTATGGCTATGGAGCCTACACCGTGGGCGGTGGCGACGGCGGCGATGGTGTCAGTTGTTTCTGAAGTCATTGACGAGTATGTATTTTTCTCCAAATCTGTTCTCTTTTATTGCTACATATTTGTTTGGGAAAACCTCCCTAAGCTCTTTTAAAGCGATCTGAACCAGCACGCCGTCAAGCGGTTTCGTCTGGCCCCTGCCCTCTTTTTTCACCTTTTCGATAAATGGTTTGAGGTAGTTTTTTACCGACTCCTCCTGGGTTTTAAGAAACTGCGCTATCTCCAGCCTGATCTGCACTCCGTACTTTGAGTTCAGCCAATTAAAAAGCATATATGAAAGAGCTTTGTATCTGTATCCCTCCTTGCCTATAAGCAAGGCTGCGTCCTTGCCGTCGAACTCTATCAACAGAGTATTCTCGCCGTAAGGCTTTACCTCTATTTTATCCAGTTCGTAGCAAAGCTCCAAAAAGAGCCTTTTTATCTCATACTCCACATCTTTGGCAATCTGTTCAAGATCGCTTTTCTCCTTGTAGAAGTTGTCGAAAATCTCGCTCTTTTCCTCTTTGCTCTTGATTTTTGGAGCCGCTTTTTGCTCTTTTTTCTCATCAGTTTTGCAAGATACGAGTATGATGGCGTTTTTTTTGCCTATACCCAAAATACCTTTTGAAGGCGGCTGCAAAACTTTTATATCAAGTTCGGTTACGGAGCAGTTGAGTTCTGAAGAGGCTTTGTTGTAGGCCTCCTCAAGAGTAGGTGCTTCGATCTTTATCTGTTTCATAACCTATTCCTTTTTCGCGGCAGCCGCTTTTTTGGACTCAAATATTTTGTTTACGATCAGCTGCTGGATAATTGAGAGAATATTGTTTGTAAACCAGTATAGCGTAAGACCGGCTGGAAATGTAAGGAAAAAGAACGTAAATACGATCGGCAGCCATTCGAAAATCTTTTTCTGCATCGGATCTGTGATGGTAGTAGGCGTGATTTTTTGATGTATATACATTGTAACTCCCATCAAAACAGGCAGCACATAGTAAGGATCCGGAGCGCTTAGGTCTTTGATCCAAAGAATCCAAGGCGCGCCTTTTAACTCGATGGAGTTCAGTAAAACCCTATACATCGCAAAGAAAATCGGGATCTGGATCAGCATTGGCAGACATCCACCCATGGGATTGGCCCCATGCTTTTTATATAGCTGCATCATATGCATATTGAGTTTTTGCGGATCGCCTTTATATTTTTGCTGCAGCTCTTTTATCTTTGGAGCAAGATCTTTAAGCTTTTGCATAGAGAGCATCCCTTTTAGCGTCAAAGGAAACAGCAAAATTCTGATAATCACCGTCAAAAGCACAATGGCCCATCCCCAATTGCCTACCAGATGATAAAGATACAGAAGGGCCAAAAACATAGGTTTTGCGATAAAGGTGAAAAAGCCGTATTCGATAATATCGGTAAGCTCTGGATGGATCGCTTTTAGAGTCTCATACTCTTTGGGCCCCACATATCCGCCCAATGAGAGGTTTGGACTCCCCTCAACAAAAAGAATCGGGTTGTCCTCCTCGTCTTTGCTGACAACAACGTTCATTCCATCCTTGAAGTTGTAAAAGGCTGTGGCGTAGTATCGGTCAAAGGCGGAGGCTATCCGGGCTTTGTTGAAAACCTCCGTCCCTTTTGCGTCTCCGTCTTCTATGATGGTGATAGTGCCATCGGCCTCTTTTATCAAAGCTCCGTGCACGGTATAGCCGTCAACCCTTACATCGGGTCTGTATCCGGGAGAGATGAAGTATTTGTGGCCGTTTTTCACATCCACCTTCACATCGTAATGCCCATCCGGATAGATAGTTATGCTTTTTGTAACTTCATCTTTGGAGAGTTTTTGCTTCAATACCAGAGTTACGGGCTTATCACCTATCTCTACCTCTTTTTTATCTGTCGTATAAGGTGTTTTGAAAGCCTCCGTATTCAGTGCGATGTCGCTGAATCTGATCTCCAGGGGTTTTGGGAGTTTGTTTTCGTTGAAAAGCTTTATCTGTTTTCCGCTCTCGTCGGTATATTTCTTCTCCTCAAGCACCACCTGGGAAATTCGTCCGAACCTGTCGATAAATATATCAAATCTCTCCCCTTTTACCGTAACCAGATTCTCAGCTTTTACGGGGCCGCTTTTTGGAGCCTGGGTAGTTTGGGAAGGTGCCTTCAAATTTTGGCTTGTCATACCGCTTTTTACGGGTGCTGCCGTTTTGGAAGCGTTTATCTCCTGTTTCGCCGCAGGCTTTTTAGGCATAAAAAAGTAGTCATAACCTAAAAAAACCACCAATGATATTATCGTCGCCAACAATACTCTCTTATTCATATCCATTTTTTCAAGCATTCAAACCCTTTACAGTTTTTTTATAAGATAGTAAAAATTTTTACCCTTTGGCACAAGCCAGTATCTGATATCGCATTTTTTAAAATCGGCTTTTTTGATATTTTTATATATTACCGGATAGTCTATCCCGCCGGCAAAAAGCTGGTTGCATCTAAGAACCCTCAGAAGGGTCGCTATAAAAGCTACAAAGAGGTTGTCTTTTTCCAGTCTCCATTTTGCATATTCGGAACAGGTTGGGTAGTATCTGCAGCTGCCAAACGAAAGAAGTGTGAAAAACTTCTGATAGAGTTTTAGAAATAAAAGCAGAATTTTTCTCATATCACCCTGGCTTTTTTTAAAGTCTGAAAAAAGATCTTTTCCACTTTCACAAATTCCGCCTCCAAAATAGCCGGTTTGGCTACAAAGATATAGTATCCGGTTTTCAACTCCATAATATATGGAATTACAAGGGCTTTAAGCAATCTTTTCGCCCTGTTCCTTTTAACCGCTTTGCCAACCTTTTTACTGGCTACAAAGCCCACCCTCTTTTGAGGCCCCTCTTTATAAAAAAGGACGAAAAAGGGAGTA